>USHT01000053.1 GCA_900554455.1 uncultured Collinsella sp. | reverse complement strand
CCGAAGACGATTCCATGGCCTCGAGGACCTCATCGACAGTCACATCTAGATACTCCGCGATCTCCTCAACCTTGGGCGAACGCTGCAGCTCGTTGGTAAGTTTGTCAGTAGCCTGGTTGACCTTGGCCGAGAGCTCCTGCAGACGACGCGGTACGCGCACGCTCCAACCCTTGTCGCGAAAATGGCGTTTGATCTCGCCCAGGATAGTGGGCGTCGCAAACGTCGTGAACTCGAGTCCGCGCTCGGGATCAAAACGGTCGATAGCCTTGAGCAAGCCCAGATAGCCGACCTGCAAAAGGTCATCGAGCGGCTCACCGCGGTTCTTAAATTTGTTGGCAAGAAACCTTACCAGGTTCATGTGGGACATGACGAGTTGCTCGCGGGCATCCGGATCACCGGTCTCCTTGTAGCGACGAAACAGCTCGCGGGTTTTCTCCTTGTCCCAAGCGGTCTTACCGCTCCGGGAACGTTCGGTCATATTAGATATCCGCCTTGAGGTCGAGGGAAAGCGTCAGGGGCGCCGCGGTCTTTTCGTAGGAATCGCACACGCTTGCAAGAATGAGTTCGGCATACACGGCAGCCTGGTCATCCTCATCGACAGTCGCCTGATCGCCAAAGGTAAAGGTCATTCCCACATGAGATTCGTCGACATCGAATTTGATCGAGATATCGTCGCAATCGACCGCGGTGCACCCAAAGATGAAGGCCTCCTCGGCAGCCATGCGGATATCCTCGATGCGATCGACGGACATAG
Organism: uncultured Collinsella sp.; assembly: GCA_900554455.1. Lineage (GTDB taxonomy): Bacteria > Actinomycetota > Coriobacteriia > Coriobacteriales > Coriobacteriaceae > Collinsella. The sequence continues at coordinate 6,270 of USHT01000053.1, read as the reverse complement.
AGCACAGGGCGCCGACGTTGGCGGCCGTCATGCGCACCAAGCGCGCAAAACGCGGATCACCGGCAACGCTCAGCGTAATGGGGCAGGTTGTTTCGCTACTCATCGCAGGACTCCTCGGAGGACTCGTCAGGCGTATAGGTGTAATACTGAGCAGGCTTGGCTGCGGGCTTCTGAGCCGCATCCGCACCATCAACGGCCTCTTCCTCAGCCTCACCAATGAGAACGCGCTCGGTAGGCTGTTCGGCCTCGGCGGCAGCGGCGAGCTTGCGATCGGCGTCGGCTGCAGGAGCCTTCACCCTGTTAAATAGTTTCTGCACGGCACCGGCCGCAGAGTCGGTCACACTCGACACGGCATTACTGGCCTCGGCCATACTGCCCGTGACCTCAGAGATGTCGCGAACGACCGCCTCAACCTCAACGAGGTTGGACGTCAGGGCGTCCACAGCGGTCTTGCTCGATTTGAGGAGCGGCTCAACCTGGGCAAGTGCCGGCGTAAGCTCGTCAACGGCGCCATCGAGCTTCGCCACCACGGGCTGTGCCTCGGCGAGCGTGTTGTTGAGGTCGCTCACCGTCTTGTCGAGCGAATCAACGACGGTGCGCGTCTTGCGCAGCGTGAGCGCGAGCTCGATAACAGCCCACACGCCGGCAATGGCAAGTAGCAGAAAGGCGATTTGAATGGGACTCATACAAGCCTCCCAAATGAATCGAAATACAGACGCTCTTCATGGTACCCCAAAGGGGACCGAACATGCCAAGAGCAGCAACGTGGGACAAAATTATCAGCAGCTACTTCGGAGCATTCCCGCTACGGTCGCGCTCGCTTTGCTCTACGCGCCACTCTTCCCATCCGCGGCCGGCAGGCTGCCAAAACGCACCGCGCTCCAGCCCCTCGGGCAAATAGCGCTGATCGACCCAGCCTTCGGGATAATCATGTGGATACTTATACATACCGTATTCATCGCTGCCCGGGCGATGGCGATCGCGCAGGTAGCTTGGCACTTCGCGAAGACCACTGCTGTGGATATCGGCCAGCGCCGCATCGATCGAGGCCTCACACGCATTCGACTTGGGCGCCAGGCACACATAGAGCGCAGCCTGTGCCAGGTTGATGCGACACTCGGGATAGCCAATGACCTCGGCAGACTTAAACGCGGCATGCGCCACCAAAAGCGCCTGCGGGTCGGCGTTGCCAACATCCTCAGAAGCGTGAATCATAATGCGGCGAGCGATAAACTTGGGATCCTCCCCCGCATCGATCATGCGCGCAAGCCAGTAGATCGTGGCATCGGGGTCGCTACCGCGCATGGACTTGATGAACGCACTGATGATGTCGTAGTGCATGTCGCCGTTTTTGTCATACGAAAAACCGCGGCGTGGGTTGGCAATCTTAACGTCATCCACGGTAATGGGATAGCGCTCCCCCGCCGCCGGCGCTGGCGTTCCCTCGGTATCGGGACGCGTGACGGCAATCTCGCTCGCAAGCTCAAGCGTCGTCAGAGCCGAGCGCGCATCACCCGCGGCCAGCGTGCAAATGGTCTTGACCGTATCCTCATCGGCCGAGAACTTACCGTTCAAGCCCTGCGGTGCGTCAAGCGCGCGCTCGATCAGCGTGGCTATGTCATCGTCCTTAAGGTGTTCAAGTTCCACCACACGACCACGCGAGAGCAACGCCGAGTTGACCTCGAAGTACGGATTCTCCGTCGTGGCGCCAATCATAATAACGGTACGGTTCTCAACCGCATGCAGCAAGGCATCCTGCTGAGACTTGGAGAAGCGGTGAATCTCGTCGATAAACAGGATGGTGCGGCGGTCGTACGTATTCAGGCGCGTCTTGGCCTCGTCAATCACGCGACGCAAGTCCTTCACGGTGCCCGTCACGGCGCTGACCTCGACAAACTCGCTCTTGGTATGGTTGGCGATAATGTGGGCCAGCGTCGTCTTGCCCGTACCGGCCGGACCGTACAGAATCACACTCGACAGCACATCGTGCTCGATTGCGGCACGCAACCACGAGCCCTTACCGACGGCCTTTTGCTGGCCCACATACTCGCCGAGCGAATTGGGGCGCATGCGCACCGCAAGCGGTGCATTCTGAAAGGAACGCTCGCGCGTCGAAGCAGAAAAAAGGTCGTCCATAGCCATCCCGTGCATCAATCAAAAACGTTTTCTATGAACAGTATACCGAAACGGTACGAACTACCGTTCGTTAATATAGGTACGGTGCGGAAACTTCAATCCCGGAAACAGCTTGCTCGTGAGCTCGCAGAAATAACCGTCCGTCATGCTCGCGATATAATCCACCACGGCTTGGTCCTTGTCGTCCTGCCAGGCATACGTGCGATCGTAGTAGGAAAGCTGCTGCTCAATGCGCGAAATATGATGCTTAAAGATGTACGAAGACTCGTCGCCTTCGTTTATATCCAGCAGGCAACGGTCGTAGAGCATTTCGAAAGCCTCGCGCAGCTCCGCCTCGGAATCGCCCTCGATACCGCCCTTGCTGTAGATCTTCTCGTAGTTCTCGCGCTTGGCCCGGCGGATCTCTTCAAACAGGTCCTCACTCATCTCGATACGCGGCTTGCCGTAGCTATGCTCGACGATATCGATGGAGGCATGTGTGAGGATCCAGCTGTTGTAGGCTCCGCCCCGACCATCGTCAAACGCGTCGGGGTCGAGTAGGCCCGCCGCAATGGCGTCCTGACGATCGCGCCCCACGTAGGCGAGGATATCCGAGATACGCACCACGCAGCCCTCGAGCGTCATGGGACGCAGATGCTCAATTGCGCTATAGCCCGTGGCAATGCAATCCTCAACCGTCTGGTCAAACTGGTCAAAGGAGCCCATGTCCGAGAGCTCAAACACGCGCTGCTCGTACTCGCCGTTATGGCACAACACGCCATCGAGCGTCTGGAGCGACACGTTGCGGCCGTACAGGGCATCGAGCACGCGTACCGATTGCACGTTATGGAAAAAGAAGCGGCCGGTACGCTCGTGATAGATATCGTTGAGAAAGCGCTCACCGGCATGGCCAAAGGGCGTGTGGCCCAAGTCGTGGCCCAGACCAATCGCCTCGATCAGATCGCAGTTGAGCCCCAGGGCGCGTCCGATATCGCGTGCAATGCGCGAGACAAGCTGCACGTGCAGACCGCGGCGCGAAAGGTCATCGTTGCTACGGAAGCTAAAGACCTGCGTTTTGCCTGCATAACGCGTGTATGCAGGCAGATGCAGAATCTTTTCGGTATCGCGCATAAACGCCGGGCGCATGAGCGTGCCTTTGTCGGCAGCGCGATCAATACGACGAATGACCTGATCATCGTTGCAGCGATAGGGATTGACATATCCCGAAGCACGATCGGCGGAAATGCGCTCGACGAGTTCGGGCGACAACGCCGAGGGAATACGGTCCATGCGCGCCTTAATGACGGCCGTTTCTTGATTAGATTCCATGGCATGCTCCTTAAGAAGGATGCGCAATCGGTTACAAAGTGCAGCCCACGACCTCGATTATGGCAAAAATCGGCACCAAAAACGGGAGCAATGGCAGAGAGCGCGATTTTGTGATGACGCAGGAGATTGCAAGGACCAGGAGCGCGACGGCAAAGGCCACGATGCCACCCAGAGGATCGAGCGTGCAAAGCGCGAAGAGCGCCTTGGCGTCCCCCATGCCAATGCCCGGGGTTTGGCGAAGACGCCGCCAGAGCGACTCAGTAAGCACAAGGGCAAGGTAGACAATAAGCGCAAGACCGGCATGGTCAAGTGCCGTGCTAACGCCCCTGTCGAGCCAAACGCCTGCAAACGCCGCCACCGCACACGCGCCGGCAAGCTCATTGGGAAGCCGTCGCTCAAGGGCATCAACCACCGCACCGGCAAAGATGCAAATCCAAAACGGGATATAGACCATCGAGCACCTCCTCGAGCTGCATCGCAAAAGCAAAAACCACCACAAAGGTGCCTGTCCCCTTTGCGATGGTTTTGGTGGTGGTTATTTGGCGCCTTGCATGACCTCGTCGAGGGTGACGTTTACGGCATGCCGGGTAGGAACCCAGTCGACCTTCAGGAACAGCGCAGCCACCGTGATGGGGATATAGCTGAACATAAAAATCGGGAAGGTAAACAGGTTGGTCACCAGACGCCACTTTTGCGCGCAATGAATGTGCTTGTACTCGAAGATGGTCGTAAGGAGCGCCATGGTAAAGAACGTCTGATACATCATGGCAAAAGTCATAATGAGCGAAGCGGCACACGCCTGCATCTCGACCTCGGTGGCCAAGAAGCCGTGCGAAAGACCACCCACAATGAGGAAGGTCGCATTGGCAAGCATCGAGATGAGGGATAGCAGCATACCCGGGGCGATCGTCATGAACATGTCGTAGGCGGCAAAGCGATGATAGCGGAACGTCGACTTAACCAGATGCTTGCCGTAGGTAAAGAACACCTGGTAAAAGCCCTTGGTCCAACGCATACGCTGCTTCCAGGATGCCTTGAACGTCACGGGTTGCTCGTCAAAGAACTCCGCCGGCGCATAGCCAATGCGAATACCGTGAATAGCGCAGAACGTAGTGAACTGAATGTCCTCGGTCAGCGTGTGGAACTGCCAGCCGTGCATGCCCTCGATAACGCTGGCGGAGATGAGGTAGCCCGAACCCGAAACGGCACAGGACGTCTTGCAGATGTTGCGCGCGTTGTTGAGAAAGCGCGCCTCGCGCAGATACCACGTAGCGTTAGCCGCAGAGATCCACGAACTGCCGAAGTTCTTAGAGTTACGGTAGCTGGTGACCACATGAAAGCCCTGGTCAAAAGCATCGTTCATCTTTGATACGTAATCGCGGGAAATGACGTTATCGGCGTCGAAAATAAAGTAGCCCTCAAACGTGTCGGGATACTCGTTAAGGATGCGGTCAAAACCAAAGTCCATGACCCAGCTCTTGCCCTTACGAGCAAGGTCATTACGCTCATAGACAATGGCGCCGGCCTCGCGCGCAAGCTCCGCCGTGTTGTCGGTGCAGGCATCGGCGACCACGAAGACCTCGATAAGCTCGGACGGATAATCCTGATCCTTGATGGAGCGAACGAGGTTGGCAATTACGGCCTCTTCGTTATGCGCCGCGATAAAGAAGGCATAGCGGTGGAGTTTTTTGGCCTTGGGAGGCGCGACCTCGCCACGAAAGGCACCGATGATAAAGAAGACCACCTGGTACAAAAAGCAGACCGTGAACAGCGTAAAGACAATCTGGTTGAAGATCACGATGGGTGTGTTGATTTGTAAAAAGGCGAGCATGCAGGCTCCCGGGAACGCGTAACGTAGACAACCGTATATCTTACCGCAGGCTTACCGAGTTCAAGAAACAACCTAATACTGGCTAGGCTTCGAGCAGACCGAGCTGCGGGACGATTTCGGCGCCAGCGGAAGTGCGACCGAACGAACGCGGGGCCAGATCATCCAAAACCGCCGCAAGATCCCACGGTAGCTCGTCACGGCACTCAATGCGTTCCCCCGTCACGGGATGATCGAACGCCACGCGCCATGAATGCAGGAACTGCCTGGTCAGACCCTGATCAGCACGTACATCACACTTGCCGTAGAGCGGGTCGCCCACACAGGCGTGGTTGATATGGCGCATGTGTACGCGAATCTGATGCGTGCGGCCGGTAAACAGGTGACACTCGACGAGCGTATAGCCGTCGTCAAAACGCGTGGATTCAAAGCGCTCAAGGACCTTAAAGGTCGTGATGGCCTGGCGCGCAAAGGGGTCATCGGAAACCGCCATCTTGACGCGATCGCGCGTGGAGCGGGCGATACCGGTGTTAATGGTTCCTTCGTCCATGGCGATGTGCCCGTGAACGAGTGTGATATAGCGACGGTCGAGCGTGCGCGTGCGTATAAGATTTTGAAGCGCTCGCTGGGTATCGTCGTCTTTTGCCGCGAGCATAAGGCCCGAGGTATCGCGATCCAAACGATGCACGATACCGGGGCGATCCTCACCCTGCACAGTACCAAGATGATCGATGCCGCAGTGGTAGACCAGGGCGTTCGCAAGCGTGCCGCTCTCGTGGCCATGGGCGGGATGACACACCAGACCGCGCTGCTTGGAGAGCACGATAAGGTAGTCGTCCTCAAAGCGGATATCGAGGGGAATGGCCTCGGGAATCACGTCGGTCGGATCGTGTGGCTCGGGCAAGTCGACCGAGATGCGGTCGCCGGAACGCACGGCGTACTTTTTTGACAGGCAGGTCTCGCCGTTAACGGCAACGGCGCCGCCCTCGATCAGATGC
>USHT01000052.1 GCA_900554455.1 uncultured Collinsella sp. | reverse complement strand
AGGCACTCAAGGCGCTCGAGGATGCCCGTGACGCGCTCGAGAAGACCCCGGTGACCCCGGTCGAGAACCCGACCAAGAAGCAACTCAAGGCCCTGGTCAAGCAGGCGAAGGAGACTGACACCAAGGGAAAGACGGCCGAGTCTGTCAAGGCCCTGACGGATGCCATTACCTACGCCGAGGATGTCTTGGGTGATGAGAATGCTTCCGACGCCCAGCTCCAGGCGGCCTATGACCAGCTCAAACTGGCCATTGAGGGCCTTAAGGATGCCGACTCCGGCAACCAGGGCGGCTCGGGCAACACCGGCGGCTCGGGCAACCAGGGTTCCGGCAACGGCTCGAACGGCGGCGGCCAGGCGGGCAAGCCCGCAGGCGACAAGGCCCAGGGCGGCAAGAAGAACGGTTCGGCGATCCCCGTTACTGGCGATCAAACGGCGGCAACTGTCGCGACTGTCGGTGGCCTTGGAGCCATCATCGCTGCGATCGGTGCCTTCTTCCACCGTCGCAATAAGGCTGAGTAGTCCCAGCGACAACTAAGCAAACGTGCCCGCCGTCCCACCCAAGGACGGTGGGCACGCTTTTTTATTTCAGCTAACGTACGTCATAGCAATCCCCGGTAGGTCGAGGGGTGCTTTGCGGGCGGGACAGGCTTTATCTGAACGACTTTGCAAAGCAACCGGAGTGAAGATAAAGCCTGGCCCGCCCGCAAAGCACCACGCAGACCGCAGGGACGGGAGCAGCTATACTACTCTCTGTAGTTAAGGGTCGCGGATCCGCCGCGTCACCGCTCTCAACAGGAGGTCTTTGTTTATGGCAGATCAGAAGCCGGTTGTCGGGATCATCATGGGCTCCAAGTCCGATCTGGGCGTTATGGAAGGTTGCACCGCCGAGCTCGAGGCGCTCGGTGTGCCCTATGAGCTCGTCATTGCGAGCGCACACCGCACGCCGGCGAAGGTCCACGAGTGGGCTTCGACTGCTGCCGATCGCGGTATCAAAGTGGTTATCGCCGCCGCTGGCAAGGCCGCTCACCTGGGTGGTGTCGTGGCTGCCTTTACGCCGCTGCCGGTTATCGGCGTGCCTATGAAGACGAGCGATCTGGGTGGTATGGACTCGCTGCTGTCGATGGTGCAGATGCCTTCGGGCGTGCCCGTTGCCTGTGTGGCCATCAACGGTGCCAAGAACGCTGCCATTTACGCCACGCAGATTCTGGGCGCATGCGACCCCGAGTACCGCAAGGTTATCGAGAAGATGAAGCAGGAGATGGCCGACGCCTAGGCGTTCCGCCGTTTCACCGCAGTATAAGGAGAGCCATGTCCGACTATCAGGGAAAACGATTCAAGGCTTCTCAGATTCCCGATCCGTCGAAGCCGGGTGCTGCCCATGCGGCGCAGCAGGGTCGGACATCCTCTCCTCAGCAGCCGCGCGCGCCGCGCCCCGTGACACCGGCGACGCATCGTCGGCAGGACGCGCCGGCCGCATATCGACCTTCATCTTATAGCACCGCTAAGAAGCCGCCCCGGTCTTCATCGCATGCCGCGCCGTCCAGCTACGCCGAGCCGCCGCGTAAGAAGCACCGCTCCATCATTCCCATCTTGCTCATCATCGTGGGCATCGGTCTGATTGTCGCCGCCGCCGCTATCTTTATTAATGCTCAGATTGGCTACAAGCAGGCGAGCGAGTCGTATCAAAAGATTGAAAAACAATATGTGAGCGACAAGGACGCCAGCGGCGTGCCAATTATCGACTTTAATGCGCTTGCCCAGACAAATCCCGAGGTTGTGGGTTGGATTTACGCGCCCGGCACCAACATCAACTATCCCGTGGTGCAGACGAACAACAACTCCAAGTACCTCAACACGCTATTCGACGGCACCGCCAATGCCTCGGGAGCCATCTTCCTGGATAGCGACGACACCGCGCCGGGCATGGTGGATCAGCAGACCACGATTTACGGTCATCATATGAACGACGGTTCGATGTTCAACGTGATTTCGGATACGACTGACCAGGCAACGTTCGATAGCATTAAATATGTGTACTACATCACGCGCGACGCCACCTATAAGCTGCGTCCGCTGGCGACCAAGGTGGTCGAGGACACGTATGCCAAGGCGCGCACGCCCAACTTTGAGGGCGATGACGGACTGAAGAATTACTTGTCCGAGATGCTCGACGGTGCCTCTGCCGTGGCGAGCGATGCCACTGATCGCGCCGCTTCGGCAACCAAGGTCGTAACGCTTGTGACCTGCCGTTCGCTGTCATTTAGCAATACGCGCGCAGTCATGGTGCTCACGCCGGTCGAGGAATAAAGTGTCCGGGAGCCCTGTCCCAAAAAGACTACCCTGGAAATCAAAAGGAGAAATGATGCTTGAAAGCGGCAAATCGATGCCTTCGGTTGATGCTTGGCTGCGCGAAGCCAAGGCCGATGTTTCGGCGGCTGATTGCGGGATGTACCTGACACACAACGGCGTGGTGCGTGCGACGCCTAAGTCCGAGGTGCGTGGGGTCGAGACAGATGGTGTGGCGCCTGGACATAAGGTAGGCGGCATGGTGTTTGGCTTCGATGCCGATAAGGTGCAGGCCGCTATCGAGGCAACGCGCGCGATGCCGGGTATCGGCTACGTGCGCGTGTGGTTGGCGAGCGGCGAGCTTGCCGTGGGCGACGACATCATGCTCGTGCTCATTGGCGGAGACATTCGCCCGCATGTGGTCGATGCGCTGCAGGCACTCGTCGGTACCATCAAAAATGAGTGTGTGAGCGAGGTCGAGCGCGAGGCATAGGACTTTGCGATCAATTCGAGTCCATCTACAGCAAAAGCCCACTGGCAGTTCATCAGTCTGCCAGCGGGCTTTTCTGTGCGTTGGAAAATCTCGGCATTGCGTGGCGCTACACGCGCGTCGCATCCTTGGGGCTCATGGTCATGCTCTGGAAGCGGTTTTCCATGTAGTCGTTATCAAAATATTTGCCGTAGAACTGCGCGACGGGAATATCCGGCTCCGTGCCGTTGACGCGCTGGTACCAGTAGTCGAGCGACTGCAGCGTCATGACGCCGTCGACCAGCATAATGACGGTAAAGATGACGGTAGCCGAGTAGCGACTCTTCCACGGAATCATGTTGATGAGCTTGAGCAGCCTCGGCAGCAGCAGCTTGATCCAGATGAGTCCGCCCAGGCCCCACAGGCAGGCAAAGCCCGTGCAGGTGCGTCCGCCCGTAAGGACGGCGAGTGGATCGGGCATGCCGAACAGCTTCATATGCGAGTAGCTCCACGAGACCACACCGAACGAGGTCTGCATAAACCAGCCCACGAACACCTCAAAGCTCGCGCCGAGCACAGCGCTTACCAGGAAAATGATGATGGGGTTCTTTTTATAGAAGCGGTTGAGCACCATGGTCATGAGTACGGCGCCAAAGCCATAGATGGGGCTAAAGGGACCAAACAGCATGCCGGCGCGGTCCTGGTAGACGCCTGGGTCGTCGACCGTCATGTGCCAGATGTCCTCGGCGATCAGGCCGAGCACGCAGCAGACGAGGAATACCCAGAACAGGTTGAAGTAGTTGAGCTTGATGTAGCCCTCGCCGGTTTCATCGCGGCCGAGCATGCCCTCGGCGGCGGCGTCGCGGTCGAGCATCTCCTGCAGGCGGCGCTGCAGTTCGCGCTCCTGGCGAAGCGTAGGATCGACGGTGGCTGAAAGCGCGATGAGGATACCGAGCTGAATCGCGGGACGAAGCAAGAAGAGCCCGATACCTTGGAGCATCACGTCGACCAAAAGCTCGACGACGGTGAATGCAATAAGGATGTAGGACAGGCGGGCGGCGTTGCGGCGCTGGTTTTTGATAAGGTCCAGGCCAAAGATGATCAGGATGACGGCACTTGCCGCAGAGAGCATGATGCCGGCGACGATGAGTCCAACCGAGACCAGCATATTGTCGCCGAGCTTTTCGGCGGCGTTGCCGTTGATGAGCGCGGTGATGACCTGCCACATAAAGGCGGCGACCGACGGGAGTGTGCCCACGCCGGACAGGATGCACAGGACGGCGTACACCTTAATGATGAGGGGAATCTTCTTGACCTCCGTGGCGCTGGGGACGCTGGGGTCGAGTTCGTTTCGATCCATACATAACCTTTCTCGTTTTGCTGTAGGTACAAGGATACGCCGCCGACCTGCCAAAAGACAGGACGAACGTCCCAATTGCAACTTTGTAATCCCCAACGGTGGGCGCGGCGGCCATATGGGGGCGTGGGCGCTTGCACTGGACAGACCGATAAAATGTTTGGCCGCAAAACGGATTATTAGCTCGGTGGGCTTTTAAAAAGCGCTGCTCATGCGCTGGGGAGCGCGTCGCGCCGTGCGTATAATAAGGCGGGTAACGCCAAAATACGAGGCTCTGAGGGGATGCCATGTCTCAAGAAACCATCCGCGCGGCCGAGCGTGCCGCGGGACAGGTGAACGCCATGTCGACGTATGATCCGGACTCCGACCAGCTGCATGAGGAATGCGGCATTTTTGGTGTGTGGGCGCCCGATCGCGACGTGGCTCGACTGACGTACTTTGGTCTGCGCGCGCTGCAGCATCGCGGCCAGGAATCGGCGGGAATCGCCGTGGGTGATGGCGGCACGGTTATGGTCCGCAAGGATCTGGGCCTGCTCGACCGCGTGTTCTCCAATGCCGACTTGTCGACGCTCTCCGGTCAGCTGGCCGTGGGTCATGTGCGCTACGGCACCGCTGGCGCCAAGAGCTGGGAAGCCTCTCAGCCGCACCTCTCTACCATCAATAGCGTCATTATCGCGCTCGCGCACAACGGCACCCTCGTCAACACCGACGAGCTGCGCCGTCAGCTCATCGAGCTGGGCGTGCCGTTCCTCTCCAACTCGGATTCCGAGGTCGCGACCAAACTCATCGGCTACTTTACTCAGCGTACAGGCCATCTGCGCGAGGGCATTCGCAAGACCATGGAGCTCGTGCGCGGCGGCTACGCCATGACGCTCATCAACGAGCAGGCGCTCTACGCATTCCGCGATCCGCACGGCATTCGCCCGCTCGTGCTGGGCAAGCTGGTGGACGAGGGCCTGGACCAGGCCGATGCCGCATCCGTTTCGCAGCTGCCGTCGCAGGACGGCGCCGCGACGGTCGACTCCGCCGTCCGTGTCACGCGCGCCGGCGGCTGGGTCGTTGCTTCCGAGACCTGCGCACTCGACATCGTGGGTGCCGAGTACGTCCGTGACGTTCGTCCCGGCGAGATTTTGCGCATCAGCGCCGAGGGTCTGGTATCCGAGCAGGGTGTGCCTGCGGCCGAAGAGCCCGCAAACTGCATCTTTGAGCAGGTCTACTTCGCTCGCCCCGATTCCATCATGAACGGCAAGAGCGTCTACGCCTGCCGTTATGACATGGGTCGTCAGCTGGCACATGAGGAGCCCGTCGAGGCCGACCTGGTCATCGGCGTGCCCGACTCCGGCCTGCCGCCCGCGGAGGGGTATTCGCACGAGAGCGGTATTCCCTTTGGCGAGGGCCTTATCAAGAACCGCTACGTGGGCCGTACGTTTATCGAGCCTACGCAGGAGCTGCGTGCCATGGGCGTGCGTATGAAGCTCAACCCGCTGCGCGACAACATCGAAGGCAAGCGCCTAGTCGTCATCGACGACTCCATCGTGCGCGGCACCACCATGGTGCAGCTCGTCAAGATGCTGCGCAACGCTGGCGCCAAGGAGATTCATATCCGCATCAACTCGCCCGAGGTCATCTGGCCGTGCTTCTACGGCATCGATACCGACGTGCAGTCGCAGCTCATCAGCGCCAACAAGACGGTCGATGAGATCTGCGAGTATATCGGCGCCGATTCGCTGGCCTTCCTTTCGGTCGAGGGCCTGCTGAAGGTCATGCCCAAGGGCGGTTACTGCGATGCGTGCTTTACCGGACGCTACCCCGTGGCGATTCCCGAGAGCTTTGGCCGCGACAAGTTCATGGAGGGCTTTAAGCCCCGCAACCTGGACAAGCCGCTGCACTTTGACGACGACGCCGTGGTCGAGAAATACGACGACCGCAGCTGGGAAGAGGAGCACGGCGAGGCCTAAAACCTGCCATGTGGGGACAGGTTTATTTTGGTAGGTTTTACCTGCTGTTTTGTTGATATGACGGCGCGTACTGTTATGGCGCGCGCCGAAATGAACGCAACTATGAGCACCGTTTGGCGCCTGTGCGGCAAACGGTAGTGGGAGAGGAAGGCTCAGATGAGCGACAGCAAGCATGTGACGTACGAGGACGCCGGCGTCGATACCGCCGAGGGCGGCCGCGCCGTCGACGCTATAAAGCAGATGGTCAAGGACACCAACCGCCCCGAGGTCATCGGCGGCATCGGCGGCTTTGGTGGCCTGTTCTCGGCCGCCGCGCTTAAGGATATGGAAGACCCGATTCTGATTAGCGGTACCGATGGCGTGGGCACCAAGCTCGTGCTCGCCCAGATCATGGACCGTCACGAGACGGTGGGCCAGGACCTGGTTGCTATGTGCGTCAACGACATTTTGGCTTCGGGCGCCGAGCCGCTGTTCTTCCTGGACTACGTCGCCATCGGCCACATTGAGGCCGAGCACATGGCAAAGATCATCAAGGGCGTGGCCGACGGCTGCAAGCTCGCAGGCTGCGCGCTCGTGGGCGGCGAGATGGCCGAGCACCCCATCGTCAAGATGTCCAAGTCCCTCGGCAACGTCGTTAACCCCGACGATGTGGTCAACGAGTACGGCGCCGACACGCTGCGCCTGTATGAGATGTTCATCGGCGACTTTGAGAAGGCCGCCCCGTGGAACACCTCCTCCATCAAGGGCTGCAAGCGCTTCCTGGACCGCGTGTGGAACCTCGCGGAGATGGCGACGGCGGACAAGACCGTTTCCGAGAAGAACGAGCCCATCATCCACAAGACCATCAAGAAGGTCACGGACGACATCGACACGCTCAAGATGAACACCGCCATTGCCGCGCTCATGACGACGGTCAACGAGTTCTACGCCAACGGCCTCACCCGCGGCGATTTTGAGAAGCTG
>USHT01000051.1 GCA_900554455.1 uncultured Collinsella sp. | reverse complement strand
ACGCAAAGAAGGCCACTTAATGTGGCCTTCGTCTTGCGCAGGACTGTAGAGCAGGAAACCTTATATCCGGCCCCTCCGTCCGGGGACCGCGCCGTACCAGCTACAGCGTCATGTTTGGATCGGCGTCGACGTCGAACGGCGAGATTTCACCTCGGTCGAATTTACGGCGGGCGACCTCCGCGATCATGGCAGCGTTGTCGGTGCATGCCGAAAGAGGCGGCACCGTCACGCGGATGCCCTGGCGTCCGAGCTTCTTGATCATCATCTCGCGCAGATGCGGATTGGCCGAGACACCACCGCCGATGCAATACTCCTTGCACCCGGTGGCGTGCAGGGCGTTTTTGGCCTTCTTGTACTGCACGTCAAAGACAGCTGCCTCAAACGAAGCCGCCAGATCGGGCAGGTGAATCGTGCGCCCGGCCTTGGTCTCTTGCTCGATGTAGAGCGTCACCGCCGTCTTGAGGCCCGAAAGCGAGAAACGATAGTCTCCCCTGCTGTTAAGCGCGCGGGGAAAATCGATCGCGCGGGGATTGCCTGTCTCGGCCAGCTTGGAGATGATGGGGCCACCGGGATAGCCCAAACCCAACGCCTTGGCTACCTTGTCGAAGGCCTCGCCCACGGCGTCGTCGAGCGTCTCACCGAGCACCTCGTAGTCGCCCCACGCCTTCACGTGCACGAGCATGGTGTGCCCACCCGAGACAAGCGTGAAGATAAACGGCGGTTTGAGGTCGGGTTGCGCCAGCAGGTTGGCAAACAGGTGCCCCTCCAGATGGTTGACGCATACGAGCGGCTTACCGGCAGCGTAGGCAAAGCCTTTGGCAAAGGCAACGCCTACCACGAGGGCGCCCACCAGGCCCGGACCCTGCGTCACGCCCACGGCGGCAAGCTCGCTGGGAGCAATGGCTCCACCCTCAAGGCCAAGTGATGCCGCGGCATCCTCGAGCGCCGCATCTACGACACTCACAATCACCTCAACGTGCTTGCGCGAGGCGATCTCGGGCACCACGCCGCCAAAGCGGGCGTGAAAATCAATCTGTGTCGACACCTGGTTGGCCAGCATATTGCCATCCGCATCGATAATCGCCACGGCCGTCTCGTCGCAGGAACTCTCGATAGCGAGCACTAGGCGACGGCGCTCAATTTCAGCGCGCTCCTCAACGGTTCGCTCGGGCGCAGGCAGCGGCCATACACGCTGCTCAGCCGCCGTCGGCTCGGGCGAAGCATTGTCGACCGGAAGCACGAGGGGCAGCGGAGCCGTCATGACGATGGCATCCTTGTCGGCACCATAGTAGCCGCGGCGACGGCCAGCCTCGGTAAAGCCCAGAGCGTTATAAAGCGCGATCGCTCCCTCGTTGCCGTCCTCGACCTCGAGCGAAGCCGTGGTGCAGCCGAGCATCTGGGCATCATAGCTCACATGCGACAGCAGCTTGCGGGCGATACCCTCACGGCGATGAGTCGGATCGACGGCAACGTCCATAATCTGCACGTCCCCGTCGACGACCATGCCGCCGGCAAGACCCAGCAACTGACCGTCGTCGTGCGCCACCCACCAGCTACGCGGAGCGGCAACGTCCTCGCCCAGCTCGGACAAGAACATGCCCGGCGTCCACGCCTCGTGTCCGGCGCCTTCAAAGCAGGCGGTCTCCAGTGCGCTCGCGCCCTCGGCATCCGCCGCGCCCATGGGGCGGAATTGCAGATGACGACCGGCGAGCTCATCGGCAACGCCCGTAATTTCGCTCTGCGCACTCTCGGCAAGACCAAGACGCTTGCGCTCGTTTTCCTCGGCATCCGAAAGGCGCGTGTAAATCGGCAGGACGCGAGCCGGATCGCCGTCACCCGCAGCGTGCGCGAGCAGCAAGCCCTCGCCCGAAGGCCACCACAGGTCGCGCTCCACGCAGCGGACGGTCTCGTCCTCACCCAGCAGCTTGCCATAGCGCACGAGACCGTCACCGGTCAGCTGAACCTGGTCCCAGTCCGCTGCTTGGCGCCACTCATCGAGCGCCACGGCGGCCTTGACCACGTGTTCGCGCTCAAATTGACGCTCGGGGCCCCCATCGACCAGCATATACAGCGCCGGATATACCTCACCGCGCATAGCATCGGCCAAGATACCAAGCTTGCCGCGCACGCCAGCCTTCCACGCCGTCCAAGCGCAGGCGTCGAGCGTCGACACGCCCAGCAGCGGAACATTGGCACCACGCGCGAGGCCCTTGGCAGTGGAGATGCCGATGCGCACACCCGTAAACGACCCCGGGCCGCGACCGACCACGTAGCAACCAACATCGCTGCGATCCAGACCGGCCTGAGCCAGCACGCCATCAACGGTATTCACGAGCTCAACGTTGGCGTGACGGCGACACATGTGGTCGCCACTCACGAGCTTCGCCTCGCCCGTCTGCCCATCAATCCAGCTTGCCGCGCAGGCAAGCATGTCGGTCGAGGTATCGAGCGCCACCACCAGCGCGTTGTCGTTATGCAAGCTCATCTTGTACAGCCTTATCAATCAAATGGGAAAGCTCCATTGCGCGGTCACCGTGCGCCTCGAGCGTTATCGTTCGCACATCGCTGTCGCCCTCATCACGCTTGAGCGTCACCGAAAGATACTCATCCGTCAGCTCGTCCTGGAATTGTTCGCCCCATTCCAGCAGGCAAGCACCCTCATAGCCCAGCACATCGAAAATGCCCGTATCCTCGAGCTCGTAGGCATGCTCCAGGCGGTATAAATCAAAGTGAAACAGCGGAATACGACCTTGATCGTGAACGGCCATGAGCGCAAACGTAGGACTCGTAACCATATGCCCATCGCCCAGCCCGCGCGAGACGCCCTTGGTAAAGTGAGTTTTGCCCGCTCCCAGGCCACCGGTCAGGATGAGCACATCGCCGTCCTCAAGGCACGGTGCAATTAGCTCGCCAAAGTACTCCGTATCGGCAGCGCAAGTCGTTTTGTAAGTACCTACCCCCAGGCGCTCCAGGGACATATATGCTCCTTAATATTCCGAGGCGTCCTCTGGTGCGGGATGTCGCTCCAGATAGTCGCCCAGCATCTTAAAGTCTTCCTCCAGCAGTTCCTGCCACGCCGGATTGCGTAGCGCTGCTGCCGGATGGAACGTGGGCATTACTACAAAATGCCCCATCTGGTGGAACCTGCCGCGCAGCTTAGTAATGCCAATCTCGGTCTTAAGCACAAAGTGCGTCGCGGGGTTGCCGAGCGTCACAATAATATCGGGCCAGATGCTTCGAATCTGCTCACGCAAAAACGGCGAGCAAGCCAGTACTTCCTCGGGGCGCGGATTGCGGTTTCCCGGCGGGCGGCACTTAAGCACATTGGCAATGTAGACGTCTTCGCGTTTAAGACCCGCCAGGGACAAAATGCCGTTGAGGTCCTCGCCTGCCGCCCCCACAAAGGGCTCGCCCTGCAAATCCTCATTGCGGCCCGGCGCCTCACCAATAAACATCACGCGGGCGTGGGGGTTTCCCACGCCAAACACGATGTTATGGCGCGACTGGTAAAGCTGGCAAAGGTGACAATCGCCCAGAACGGCCTCGATCTCCTCGAGTGCGACCTCACGCGGCGCCTGATGGCTATGGCCGGGGATGTGCATGACGCCCATAGCGGCTCCTACACGTAGACCTTGTCGAGACGCATACCAAAGCCGCAAGCGACCTCGTAGTTAATCGTGCCGCGTAGGCGCGCCATCTCGTCCATGGTAATCTCGGCATCTCCATCGCGGCCGACAATGATCATCTCGTCACCATACTCGGCCTCGGGAATCTCGTGTGCCGGGTTGGACTGAATGGCGACCATAAACTGGTCCATGCAGATATTGCCCACCTGACGCACACGCTCGCCGCGATACAGCACGTCCATACGATTGGAAAGCGTACGCGAAAGGCCATCGGCATAACCGATCGGAAGGGTGCAGATCTGAACGCGCGTGCGCGGTACGCGGTAGGTAAAACCGTAGCCCACGCCCTCACCCATCGCAGGGTGTGCCACGCGCGTCACGCGCGCATGGACGCTCATAACGGGATCAAGCTGCATCACGCGGCCACTCAGCTCGCACGGCTGCATGCCATACAAGCCAACGCCGGCGCGAATCATATCAAAATGCATCGAGGGGTCGAGCATCGAGGACGGCGTGTTGGCGCAGTGCACGATACCGCACTCAAAGCCCGCATCCTTAATGGCCTGAACGGCCTCGGTAAAGCGCTGACACTGCAGTTTGTAGTCCCAGCCCGAAGGTTCATCGGCCGTGGCGAAGTGCGTAAATACGCCGTCGCACTGGATGCCGCGATGGAAACTGATGCCGCGTACAAAGTCGAGCACCTGTGTGTAATGTACGCCAATGCGGTTCATGCCCGTCTCGATGGCAAGATGGTACTTGCCCACCTTGCCCGCCGCGACGGCACATTCGCCATACGCAAGAGCAAAGTCAGACGTATAGACCGAGGGCATGATATCAAACTCGAGCAACGTCGGAATGGCCTCGATAGGCGGCTCGCTTAGGATGAGGATGGGCTTCGTAATCCCGCCCTGTCGGAGCTCAACGCCCTCGTTAACCGTCGCCACGGCAAACATGTCGGCACCGGCCGAATACATGATCTTGGCGCACTCAACAGCTCCATGACCATAAGCATCGGCCTTGACCACGCAGCACAGGCGCTGACGTGGATTCAGCAAGTTCTTATAGGCCCTCGTGTTGCGACGGAGCGCCCCGCGGTCGATCTCGACCCAGGACCAGCGCGTCAAATCGGCTTTATTCATGATTAGTCATCCGACCCTTCGTCCATGATTCCCAGATCTTCGAGCGCATCCTTTGCCGCCAGTTCCATGGCGGGACCGATCAAGTCGATAAGATCGGTCGCGATAACGCTCTTCTCACCATACTCCGTCGCCGCGGCAAAACCGGCGTAGCTGTGAAGTGCGACGGCGTACGAATACAGCAACTCCCAACGATCCATCTCGTCGCGCATGGTGGCAAGCGTGCCGGCCAAAATACCCGCGAGAACATCACCCGAACCGGCAGTTGCCAGAGAAGCCGGACCCGAAAGTGGCAGCAGCACACGCTCAACGCCACAGATAGCCGTCGTCGGCCCCTTGGCAATGACCACCAGATTGTCGGAGCCTGCAGCCCAGACAACCTTCTGCGCGGCTGCAATCGCGGTACCAAGGTCGTTCACCTCGTCACCGGCAACCAGACGCGAAAGCTCACGATAGTGCGGCGTCATAACCAACGGCTGCTCGCGACGATACATCTCGGGGTTACTATCAATACCGTCAATGGCAATCTTAGCAAGGCAGTTGAGTGCATCGGCGTCCAAAATAAGCGGTACATCAAGCTCGAGCAAGCCCGAAACCACCTGCATAGCGCCGGCAGACGTCGTCATACCAGGACCGCACAGTACGCAGCTGTACTTCTTTGCAATCTCGCACACCGTCATGCGCGCAGCGGCGCCAAAGGAGCCGCGGGAATCAGACGGAATAGCAAAGACGGGAATCGAAGGAAGTGCCATGCGAATAAGATTAGCGCAGGCGTCAGGAGCCGCGACTGCCACGTAACCAGCACCCGCGCGAGCTGCAGACTTGGCCGCCATAATGGCAGCACCAGGATATTGTGCAGATCCGGCGACAATAAGCACAGAGCCACGGGAGTACTTATCGATATTCGTAGGTAGTGGGGCAAAGTAATCAACTAAGTCACCGGGCTCGACAATCTCGGCGGCGTGGTCGACATCATCGATGACCTCGTCAAGACGGTCGTAAAGATTGCCGCAGATCAAATCGCCAGCATACTCAGGGCCATCAGCGCTATACAAACCAATCTTGGGCGCAATCATCGTCGCCGTATGCTCGGCACGAATGCAGTCGTCATCAACAACGCCCGTCTCGGCATTCAGGCCCGAGGGGACATCAATGGATACGACACAATCGGCGCATTCATTGACCGTAGGAATCCAGATGGAGAACGGCGCACGCAGATTTCCGTGGAAACCGGTACCAAATATGGCATCGACAACAACATCGGCCTTATCGATCAAAACCTCGAGTTCGTCACGCGAGGGGCCGACGCAAACGTGCACATCGCGGCCGGCAGTACGACGAGCAACATGACGTGCCAGAGCAGCAGGAATCTCATCCGGCTCAACCGGAGAAACGATATCCACGTCCACACCCTTATGGCTCAGGATATCGGCGGCAACCCAACCGTCGCCGCCATTATTACCAAAACCGACCAGAACGAGAACCCGATCGGGATTGAGCTTCAAGACCTCGTTGGCGGCAAACTCACCCGCTAGCTCCATAAGCTCGGCCTTCGAAGTCCCTTCGCGTTCGATGATATCCTCGAGACGAACGACTTCTTCGGTACTCAAAACCGGTTTCATCTATGCTCCTAGCGTATCTTGCGAAGCATCGCCCAGGTGCTCCGTCAATGCTGAATTCTGCAGCTGCTCAAGCTCATCTAAAACAGAGCGAGCCTCTTTAAATGTCTGCGCTACGCGTTTCTTGGTGCTCACCTTTTCATCTTTTGGCTTAGGCCGAGCATCTTCGGTAATCGCGATGGCATTCGCAACGGCTAAGTCTCCTGTAAGCGTAATGGAAAGAGCGACCTCAACAACACCCAGCTCATGAGCGATCTCGAGTGCACGGCCCGAAAGCAGCGCCTTCGGTTTGCCGAGTTTATCACGCGTAACCGAAACATCCTTGCGACCCACGCCTTGACTAAAACCCGTGCCGAGAGCTTTAAGTACCGCCTCGCGCGAAGCAAAGCGGCTGGCATAGTGAGCAGCGGGACGCGATGATGCATCACAATACGCACGCTCTTCTTCGGTAAACACACGCCGAGCAAACGACGGCGTCTTTTCAAGAATTGATTTCATGCGGGAAATCTCGACGATATCAACGCCGATACCAGCTTCAGCCATGTTCACCTCCATATCGCACAGACTAAGTTATTGTAGCCCGTTCACAGAAGATGCGACAAACGAGGGTTATAAAACACAGCTACTATGTGAGACAAAAGCCCGTAAACGCAAAAAAGGGGGAGGCCGCGAGGCCTCCCCC
>USHT01000050.1 GCA_900554455.1 uncultured Collinsella sp. | reverse complement strand
TGGCGTCGCCGATGCCGTATACGGTTCCGTGGTGGGGATCGAGGGCGTCGAGTACAGACTGGATGCCCCCGCGCTTCGTGCATTCGCGGGGCGAGATTTCGGTTACCTCGAGTTCGAGCTCGTTAAAGCACAGCAGCGGCTCAAGTGCCTTGTCTTGAGCGATGTGGTTGGCGAGCGATGTAGACATCAAGATCTTGTAGACACTGTAATGTTGCAGCTGCGTGACTGCGTCGCCCAGGGTGCGCGCGTATCCGGGAGCATCGGGCGCATCGGCACTCATGCGCACGACGCCGTTGAGGCCCTCAAAGCGGATGACCTCGCCCGATTGCTCAAGGTAGGGGGCAAGACGCTGCAGCATACTGGGCGTCATCGACAGATCGCGAATTGCGTGTCCGTTGATCTCGGCGTAACCGCCCGCAAGACAGACGATGCCGGTCCAAGGCAGCTCAAGAAGTTTGGGGTGGATGCAGCTCAGGGTGCGTCCCGTGCAGATAAAGGCCATGTTGCCGTTGGCGACAAACTCGCGGATTGCCTGCGAAACCGCCTCGTTGGGATAGGGGGAGAGGTCCCGCTCGTCTTCGGGAAGGTCTTGGGCGAGCCTGGGGTCTTGCCAGGCGAGCGTTCCGTCGATATCGAAGAAGCAAATATCACCGCGCTTATGGGCTGCGCTGGCGGCAGGGGAGGCCGAGGTGGTGGGCACAAATTCCGGCTCGAGGCCCATGATCTGGTCAAAATGCTCTTTAACGCGGGGAACGGAGATGCCGATAATCACCTGGGCGGTCTTGCCCGTAATGATGAGGCCCTTGGCGCCCACCGCGACAAACGACGCATTATCTGCAACGATGGAAGGGTCTGCGACCTCGACGCGCAGGCGCGTGGCGCAGTTGGTTGCGCCCACGATATTGCCAACGCCACCTAAAAGCTGAATTACCCGCTCAGCGAGGACGTGATCTTGATCGGATTGAATACTGACCTCGCCATTGGGAGATTGTTCTTTGACAAAGCCGCTTCCCGTTAAACGATCGATTGCCGCGCGATTGGAGGCATGATTCTCGCGGCCCGGCGTCTTAAGGTCATAGACCAAGATGAGTGCTCGAAAACTAACAAAAAAGATGAGGCTAAAGGCAAGGCCGATACCGAGCGCCAAAAGATAGGCACCGGCATGCGTGCGCATGAGCGGAATAAAGTTGAAGGCTGCCATCTCCATGAGGCCGCCCGAGAAGATGCCGACGATGCCAAAGAGATTCATGGCTGTGGCAAGGCAAGACGATAAGACGGCGTAGAGCAAAAAGAGCCCGGGGTGGGTGAACATAAAGAGAAACTCGAGTGGCTCGGTAACGCCGCAAACCACCGAGGCGATGATGGCGGGAACAAGGATGACCCTGAGGCCGGCGCGGCGCTCGGGTTTTGCGGTGGAGTAGAACGCGGCTGCGATGGCGGGAAGGCCAAAGAGCTTGACCCAGCCGGTGGCGGTAAAACCGGCCCACGGCGCAAGCTCATTAAGGGGGCGCGTGCTATGGGAGAGGATGGGGAGCAAGCTGCTCCATGTGGCGTAGATGCCGTCGTTAATGACCAGGTTGTCGTAGTAGATCGGCATGTAGAGCAGGTGGTGCAGCCCCATGGGCTCGAGCGCTCGCTCCAAAAACACAAAGATGCCCACGCCAAAGGGGCCGACGCTCGTAAGTGCATGGCGCAGCGTTTCGGTCATTGCGTATACGGAGGGCACGATGGCGGCCGAGATGGCGGCAAGGGCAAACACGGCAAAAAAGCTGATGAGGTAGACCAGCGAGGAACCCGAGAAGGTGCCGAGCCAATCGGGAACCTTGGCATCGTAGAAGCGGTCATGGATGGCGACGACGGTTGCCGATACCACCAGCGGGCCGATAATGCCGGTGTCGAGCGTCTTGATGCCGTCGATGACGGTGATACCGCTGGCGGGGGTCAAAGATGATGGGTACTTAAGCCCAAGGTTGTCTCCGCTCAGCTTAATGATCTCGCTCAAAAAGAAGCAATAGGCAAAATAGGCCACAAGCGCCTCGAGGCAGCAGCGTGCCGGTTGCTTTTGGGCAAGACCGATAGGCAGCGCTACGGCAAAAAGGAGCGGGAGACGTTTAAAGACCGTCCACGAGCCGCGCTGGATGATGGTCCAGAAAACGTACCAAGGGGTTCCGTATACGGCTAGATCGCCGACGATGTCCGCAGTCGTTGCGAGAGCGGAGACGCCGACCATGAGGCCCGATATAGAAAACAGCATGGCGGGAGCGAACATTGCCCCGCCAAAGCGTTGGATTTTTTGCAGCATGTTCTGCCTTCCGAATATCGAGGCGCGTTGCGCGTGGGGAAACGTTTAAACAATGGATTCATTGTAGAGGACCAGACGATTGTCGTGCCGGCAGTTTTGAGCGAAACCGATTTGGGCACGACAGAAACCGTCAACGGTTAAATCCTGTCGCTTTACCGATATTCGGTTTAAACAACTTTAAGAAATGCTATCGTGCCTAGCCGGAAATAAATAATGTAGAGGTGAAACAATGCCAAAAGCGATATACGAAGGAATCTACCGAGAAATACGCTCGCGCATCATTAATGGGACCTATGCGTTTCAGGAGATGCTGCCAACCGAAGCCGAGCTGACCGCGGAATTTGGCTGCACGCGCAATACCGTCCGCCGCGCTTTGAGCATGCTGGCCGACGGGATGTTTGTGCAGCCCATACACGGCAAGGGCGTGCGCGTTATTTGGCTTAAGGGCGAAACCGACATGTTGGGCGCACTCGAGGAAGTTGAGTCGTTTGGCGAATTTGCAAAGCGCAACAATGCCGTTGCATCGACGGACGTTAAGTCTTTTGAGCATTTGATTTGCACCGAGCAGCTCTCTCGTCGCTTGGGCTTTAAGGTGGGCGAGGAGTTGATTCGCGTGGTGCGTGTCCGAAGCCTTAACGGCAATGCGCGCCAAGTAGACCATGGTTACTTTTTGGAGTCGATCGCCAAGGGTCTGACGCCCGAGATCGCCGCAAAGTCAATTTACGACTATCTGGAGCACAAACGCGGCGTCAAGGTGATGGCGAGTCGCCGTACAGTGAGCGTCGAGCTTGCCAACGATGAGGACTGCAGCTACTTGGACCTTGGCAAATACAACTGTGTCGCCGTCATGGAGAGCCAGTCATACACCTCGGATGGCATTTTGTTCGAGGTTACGCACGCCCGTACGCATCCTGAGATCTTCCACTACCGCGTCAACTCCAAGCGATAGCCGGCTAGCTCGCAGCCTGACGAGACTCATGCCCTCAAAGCGAAAACGCCCGGTCAAACCGACAATGCATCGGCTTGATCGGGCGTTTTCTCTGCATTCGATAACAAATAATTGTTTATACAAAACTTGTCAAGTATCAAGTTGAAATTACCGTTCACCGAAGTTTTTCTACCGCTCTAGTAATACTTGTTCAAACAACTAGTCAAATAGCGTATTGTACAAATCAGCAAAAGGGGCAAAGTCCCCGAGGCAATCTCCGAAGGCGGCGGCAAAGGGTGCCGCCACGGTGTGAAAGGGTGGATTGTAATGAAGAACGAAATGAGCAGAAGGCAGTTCCTGGGCTTTGCTGGTTCCGCGGCTGCGGTTCTTGGTCTGGGTCTCGTGGGCTGCGGCGGCTCCGCCGGCTCCGGCTCCTCTGCTTCTGGTGACGCTGCCGAGGTCTACTTCCTCCAATTCAAGCCCGAGGTCGACAAGGAGTGGAAGGAAATCGCCAAGGCCTATAAGAAGGAGAAGGGCGTCGAGGTCAAGATCGTGACCGCCGCCTCCAACACCTACGAGGAGAAGCTCAAGTCCGAGATGTCCAAGAGCTCCGCTCCGACCCTGTTCCAGGTCAACGGCCCCACCGGTCTTAAGAACTGGAAGGATTACTGCGCCGACCTGTCCGATACCAAGCTCCGCGGTGAGCTCATTGACGACTCCCTGGCTCTGCAGTCCGACGGCAAGGATGTGTGCATCGACTGGGTTCAGGAGAGCTTCGGCATTATTTACAACAAGCAGCTGCTCGAGAAGGCTGGCTACAAGGCCGAGGACATCAACTCCTTCGACAAGCTGAAGGCTTGTGCCGACGACATTCAGGCCCGCAAGGACGAGCTTGGCATTGAGGGTGCCTTCACTTCTGCCGGCATGGATGACTCCTCCAGCTGGCGCTACACCACCCACCTTGCCAACATGCCGCTCTACTACGAGTTCGAGAAGGAGCACAACCAGGAGGACGACGAGATCAAGGGTGAGTTCCTCGACAACTACAAGCAGATCTTCGACCTGTACATCACCGACTCCACCTGCGATCCTTCGCAGCTCGCCTCCAAGACCGGTGACGACGCCACTAACGAGTTCGCAACCGGCAAGGCCGTCTTCTACCAGAACGGCTCTTGGGCCTACTCTGACCTCGTCAAGGCCGGCATGACCGACGATCAGATTGGCATGATGCCCATCTACATCGGTGTTGACGGCGAGGAGAACCAGGGCCTGTGCTCCGGCGGCGAGAACTACTGGTGCGTCAGTTCCCAGGCTTCCGAGGATGCCCAGAAGGCCACCGAGGACTTCATGTATTGGTGCGTCACTTCTGACACCGCCACCAGCATCATCGCTGACAAGATGGGTCTGACCGCCCCGTTCAAGAGCGCTAAGGAGACCACCAACGTCTTCTCGCAGCAGGCCGTTGCCATGGCCAAGGACGGCAAGAAGACCGTCGCTTGGGACTTCGTCTACATCCCCTCCGAGGAGTGGAAGAAGAACCTCAAGCAGGCTCTGATTGCCTACGCTGCCGACAACAGCAAGTGGGACGGCGTCAAGAACGCCTTCGTCGATGGCTGGAAGACCGAGAAGGCTGCTTCCGAGTAAGTAGTTGCTGCCCAAGCTATCTGATTAGCGACAGGGGGCGGGCAGACGTTGGTTTGCCCGCCCCCTGCATATTGAAAGGACCCTTCTATGGGCAAAGCACTCAAGCGCTGGTGGCCGCTCTTTATGCTGCCCACGTGCCTGGCGTTTATGATCGGGTTCGTGATCCCCTTTATCCAGGGCTTCTATCTCTCGTTCTGCCAGTTTATTATCATTAGTAACGCGCACTTTGTCGGTATCGAGAACTACGTGCGCGCGCTGTCCGATCCGCAGTTCTCCACGTCGTTCTTCTTTACCGTGGCGTTTGCCTTCCTGTCGACGGTGCTCATCAACGTGATCGCCCTGGCCATTGCGCAGGCGCTCACCCGCAAGGCGCTCAAAGGCACCAACATCTTCCGTACGATTTTCTTTATGCCTAACCTGATCGGCGGCATTGTGCTGGGTTACATTTGGCAGATTCTGATCAACTGCCTGCTCTCCAACGTGGGCGCCCAGCTCATCGCTCTTAACTCTGCTGCTGGCTTCTGGGGCCTTATCATCCTGACCCTGTGGCAGCAGGTCGGCTACATGATGATCATCTACATCGCCGGTCTGCAGTCCATCCCGTCTGACTACATCGAGGCCGCCAAGGTCGATGGCGCTACGGCATGGCAGACGTTTTGGAAGGTTAAGATCCCCAACCTGATGCCGACCATCACCATCTGCCTGTTCCTGTCCATCACCAACGGCTTTAAGCTGTTCGACCAGAACCTCGCCCTTACCGGCGGCGCCCCCGCGCACTCCACCGAGATGCTCGCCCTGAACATCTACAACACGTTCTATTCGCGTGCCGGTATCGCATGGCAGGGCATTGGTCAGGCCAAGGCGGTTATCTTCTGCATCCTGGTCGTGGCCATCTCCATGATCCAGCTTAAGGCCACGAGGTCCAAGGAGGTGCAGCAGTAATGAAACGCGATAAGGCTATCAACCGCGCGCTCTCGATCTTCTTTACGATTCTGTCGCTCGCATGGATCTACCCCGTGTTCATGATTGCGCTTAATTCTTTTAAGAAAGCGACCGCAATCAGCACCACCACGGCATTCGATCTGCTCACGCCCGAGACGTTCAACGGCCTCGCAAACTACATGCACGCCCTTAACGAGCAGGGCTTTGCCTCGGCATTTATGTACTCGCTCATCATCACGGTCACGTCGGTCGTGCTGATCTTGGTGTGCTGCTCCATGTGCGCTTGGTACGTGGTTCGTGTCAACAACAAGATCTCGAACTTCTTCTATTACCTGTTCGTGTTCTCGATGGTCGTGCCGTTCCAGATGCTCATGTTCACGCTGTCCAATTTGGCGGACCGCATCGGCTTTAACACGCCGTTTAACATCTGCTTCATCTACCTTGGTTTTGGCGCGGGCCTCGCGGTCTTTATGTTCGCCGGCTTCGTCAAGAACATCCCGCTCGAGATTGAGGAAGCGGCCATGATCGACGGCTGCAACCCGGTCCAGGTGTTCTTTAAGATCGTCCTTCCCATTATGAAGCCCACCTATCTTTCGGTCGGCATCCTCGAGACCATGTGGGTCTGGAACGACTATCTGCTGCCCTACCTTACGCTCGACTCCACCAAGTACAAGACCATTCCTATCTTGATCCAGTACTTCCGTGGCGGCTATGGCCACGTCGAGCTCGGCCCCATGATGGCATGCATCATGATGGTCGTCATCCCCATCGTCATCATGTACATCTTCTGCCAGAAGTACATCATTGACGGCGTTGTGGCAGGTGCCGTCAAGGGCTGATGCCGTAACTGTTTTGCAAGTTTCTGCGGCGCCCCTCAGCGCGGCGCCGCATATCGAAAGGTAGAGACATGGCCGAGATCGTTCTCAAACATGTTCAGAAGGTGTATCCCAACAACGAGTCAAAAAAGAAGGGCTTCTTTGGCAAAAAGAAGAAGACCGAGGAGAAGAAGCATAACCTTAAGGTTACCGAGGATGGCGTGCTCGCTGTAGAGGACTTCAACCTCACCGTTCACGACCAGGAGTTCGTCGTCCTCGTTGGCCCCTCTGGCTGCGGTAAGTCCACGACGATGCGCATGGTCGCCGGCCTGGAGGACATTACCTCGGGCGATGTGCTCATCGACGGCAAGCGTGTCAACGACGTGGCGCCCAAGGACCGCGACATCGCCATGGTGTTCCAGAGCTACGCTCTGTACCCCAATATGACGGTGTACGAGAACATGGCATTTACGCTCGAGCTCAAGAAGGTTCC
>USHT01000049.1 GCA_900554455.1 uncultured Collinsella sp. | reverse complement strand
AGAGGATATCTTGGGTTAGCGCCTGTACACTGGTCATCAAATGCCTGCTCAACCATGTCATCCAGTCTGTCTAAGAAGTCTTTTTCATCAATACCATATGCCTGAATAGAAGACTTAACACCAACCTGTTTCTTCAGATCCTCGATCTTCTCCATCAGCTTCTTAACAGCTTCCGCATCATCCTTAGCCTGGATACCTACAAAACGTGCACACTCTGCGTATCTTGCCATCGTATGTGGATACTGGTACTGGGAGAAGGTGCCCATCTTGACGGGGGCCTCGGCGGCGTTGTAGCGCATGACGCGGGTCAGGATGACGGCGTTAGCGATGCCGTGGGGCAGGTGATGGAAAGCGCCGAGCTTGTGAGCCATGGAGTGGTTGAGGCCCAGGAAGGCGTTGGCGAAGGCCATACCGGCCATGCAGGAGGCGTTGTGCATCTCCTCGCGGGCGTGCGGGTCCTTGGCGCCGTTCGTGAAGCTGGAGGGCAGGTTCTCAAAGACGAGCTTGGCAGCGCGCTCGGAGAGGCCCTTGGTGTAGTCGGAAGCCATGATGGAGACGTAGGACTCGATGGCGTGGGTCATGACGTCGATGCCGGAGGCAGCGGTCAGGCCGCGCGGGGCGGTCATGCAGTTGTCGGCGTCGACGATAGCCATGTTGGGGAGCAGCGCGTAGTCGGCGAGCGGCCACTTGATGCCGGTCTCCTTGTCGGTGATGATGGCGAACGGCGTGCACTCGGAGCCGGTACCCGAGGAGGTCGGGACGGCGACGAAGTAGGCCTTCTTGCCCATCTCGGGGAAGGTGAAGATACGCTTGCGGATGTCCATGAAGTCCATGGCCATGTCCTCAAACTTGCACTCGGGGTGCTCGTACATCATCCACATGATCTTGCCGGCGTCCATAGCGGAGCCACCGCCGACGGCGATGATGACGTCCGGCTCAAAGAGAGCCATCTGCTTGGCGCCGCGACGTGCGCACTGCAGCGACGGATCGGGCTCGACGTCGTAGAAGCAGTCGTGGGCGATGCCCATCTCGTCGAGCTTGGCCTCGATGGCGCGGGTGTTGCCATTCTTGAAGAGGAACTGGTCGGTAACGATGAAGGCGCGCTTCTTGCCCATGACGTTGCCCAGCTCGTCGAGGGCGACGGGCGTGGAACCCTTCTTGAAGTAGACCTTCTCGGGAGCGCGGAACCACAGCATGTTCTCACGGCGCTCGGCCACAGTCTTAACGTTGATCAAGTGCTTCACCCCAACGTTCTCGGAGACGGAGTTGCCGCCCCAGGAGCCGCAGCCCAGGGTCAGAGACGGCTTCATGCCAAAGTTGTACAGGTCACCGATGCCACCGTGCGAGGACGGGGTGTTGATGACGATGCGGCAGGCCTTCATGACGTGCTCGAACAGGCTGATCTTTTCGGCCTGGGCGGGGTGCACGTACAGAGAGGCGGTGTGGCCCGGGCCACCGGCGAGCACCAGGTGCTCGGCCTTGTCGACGGCCTCCTGGAAGTCCTTGGCGTGGTACATGGCCAGGACTGGGGAGAGCTTCTCGTGGGAGAACTCCTCCTTGGCGGGGTCGGTGGAGGTGACCTCGGCGATCAGGATCTTGGTCTTGGCGGGAACCTCGATGCCTGCGAGCTCGGCGATCTTGGCGGCAGCCATGCCGGGGATGCGGTGATCGAGGGCGCCGTTCTTGAACATGGCGGCACGCAGGGCCTCCATCTCGGCACCCTGCTTGACGAAGTAGCAGCCGCGCTTCTGGAACTCGGCCTTGACCTGGTCGTAGATGGTGTCGATGACGGTCACGGACTGCTCGGAAGCGCAGATCATGCCGTTGTCGAAGGTCTTGGAGTGGATGATGGAGTTGACGGCGAGCAGCACGTCGGCGGTGTCGTCGATGACGACCGGGGTGTTACCGGCGCCAACGCCCAGGGCGGGCTTGCCCGAGGAGTAAGCGGCCTTGACCATGCCCGGGCCACCGGTGGCGAGGATGATGTCGACGTCGCGCATGACCATGTTGGTCAGCTCGATGGAGGGGACATCGACCCAGCCGATGATGCCCTCGGGGGCGCCGGCCTTGACGGCGGCGTCAAGCACGAGCTTGGCGGCGGCGATGGTGCACTTGGCGGCAGCCGGGTGCGGGGAGATGATGATGGCGTTGCGGGTCTTCAGGCAGATCAGCGTCTTGAAGATCGCGGTGGAGGTGGGGTTGGTCGTCGGGATGACGGCGCCCACGATGCCGATGGGCTCGGCGATCTTGGTGATGCCGTAAGCCTCGTCGCGCTCCAGGACACCACAGGTCTTGGTGTTCTTGTAAGCGTTGTAGATGTACTCTGCGGCGTAGTGGTTCTTGATGACCTTGTCCTCAAGAACGCCGCGGCCGGTCTCCTCGATGGCCATCTTCGCCAACGGGATACGAGCCTTGTTGGCGGCCATGGCGGCCTCATAGAAGATCTTGTCGACCTGCTCCTGCGTGTACGTAGCAAAAAGCGCCTGGGCCTCTCGCATCTGAGCGAGCTTGGCCTCAAGCGCCTCTACGTTGTCCACAATTGCGGGAGTAGTGTTTTCCGGTGACTTTTTCACCATTTGTGTCTCCTTGCGATCGGAGATTTACCCTACGCCTTGCATGATAGCAAGAAATTATTCGGCGAACGGTAAGATTCCTTTAAAAGGCACACTAAAACGCTTCAATAAACTGAAACGTTTTAACTAAAACTATTTGCCTGCTCCACCGCCCCGCTCGTTGGGGACAGGCTTACATGAGTGCTTTCACTCATTTGGGACAGACATCGTTTTGCCATTTTGCCGTTCTGGGCCTGTTATTGCCGCTTATTGGATATAAATAGGTTGCAGGCTCAGCATTTCGCGTTGCTTCTCTCCTTTTAGGTGTTGCCTGAACAGTTTTGAAAGGAGAGATTATGCCCCGATGCGCCCGCCCCGTTTCGATCACCGGCTGTTACCACGTCTTTGACCGCGGCAACTCCAAACAGATTATTTTTGAAGATGACTCCGACCGTTATCGTTTCTTATCGGATATCTCGGACAGGTTTGCGCGCCATGAAGTGGCGGTGTTGGCTGGTTGATGACCCATTTGACAACCTTTCAAAGGCAATGCAGTGTGCGCTGACGGCGTATGCCAAGTATTTCAATGGGAAAACGGGGAGAACAGGCCATCTGTTTGACAATCGCTATTCACGGGTCGCGGTTGAGTCGGACACGCAGGCGGTACAGCTGCTCGATTATATCCATCTCAATCCCGTGAAAGGTGCGCTCGACTCGCTCGAGGCGTACCGCTGGTCAAGCTACAAGGCATATCAGCTGGGCTAGGATCCCTTTGACATTCGCAAACACTCATTTAAATCCGTCCCCAATGAGTGCAAAAAAGCGCCCTCCGTAGGGGAGGGCGCTTTTGGTAAGTTCTATGTGAACGCGAGGTCTCTGACCCGGAGAGTCCGAGGTACTTGTTGGTAAGACCTTATTTAGGAGCGCGCAACCTTGCCGGACTTGAGGCAGGTGGAGCAAACGTTCATCTTGCGACGGTGACCGTCGACGACGACGTAAACGCGCTGGATGTTGGGGCGGAACTTACGGTTGGTGACGCGGTGAGAGTGGCTGATGGAGCGACCGGCAACGGGGTGCTTACCGCAAACTTCGCAAACTTTGGACATAACTGACCCTCCTTGGGCGACAAACGAACATGTCGCGTTAACAAACAAGCCTGAACTATAGCACAGAAGCAGCTCCCTGTGCGTAATCTACACAGAGATATTTCTCTTTTGGCGATAGTGCCCACGCCACGGCCCTGGACGTAGATCCGATTTGCGTGCAGCAGAGGGGATTATGCCAGCTCGTGCGTGCGTTTTCAAGCTCGTCCCACAAATATATATAGGTTTATGAAGCATTGGGCTCCGTTTAAGGATTGCTCTGTATTTATGCTCGCAATTAAGCTCGAGGTTGGTTACACTATCCCTTGACCATTAAAGGGGTACGAGATACCCACATGGAATTACATAGCTGCCAAAGAGCAGCCCTTCCTTGTGGGTGTCTGGTCCGCTTTGAGCGGTCGGGCATCTATTTTTTTGACTGTGTCAGCAGTCAAGACATGTGAGGAAGGAGATCGATGGGCACGACTTCCCCCAAGGCGGTCATCATGGACGAGACCGCCGTCAATCGAGCGATGACCCGCATCGCGCACGAGATTCTCGAGCGCAACGAGGGCTGTGAAGACCTCGCTCTGGTCGGCATCGTCACGCGCGGCGACCTTCTGGCAAAGAAGCTCGCCGAGGAGATCAAGGAGATCGAGGGCGTCGACGTTCCGCTCGGCAGCCTCGATATCAGCTTCTACCGCGATGACTACGCCACCAATTTCGCTCCCGCGATCCACGCTACCAACATTCCCTTCAGCGTCGACGGCAAGCGCGTCGTGCTGGTGGACGACATCCTATATACGGGCCGTACCATCCGCGCCGCTCTCGACGCCGTCATGGACCTGGGCCGTCCGAGCCGCATTGAGCTGGCAGTCCTCGTTGACCGCGGCCACCGCGAGCTCCCCATCTCGCCGGACTTTGTCGGCAAGAACGTTCCCTCGTCGCATGAGGAGAACGTGCACCTATATATGAAGGAAGTCGACGGCCACACCGCTGTCGAGATTAACGACGTCGCGCCGGGTTCCCACGTGGGCTCCGCGCCGCTGGGAGGTGAGTAGTACCGTGGCGTTCAACCATAAGCACCTGATCGACATTACCGAGTACTCCGAAGAGGACATCAAGCTCATCCTCGAGACCGCCAAGGCGTTCTCCGAGGTCAACGAGCGTGCCATCAAGAAGGTCCCCACGCTCAAGGGCAAGACCATCGTCAACATGTTCAACGAGCCCTCGACGCGCACCCGCAGCTCCTTCGAACTCGCCGAGAAGCGTCTTTCGGCCGACAGCCTCAACTTTGGCGGCTCCTCGACCTCCACGGTCAAGGGTGAGAGCCTCGTCGACACCGTCGAGACCCTCAACGCCTACAAGATCGACTGCATCGTCGTGCGCGATAAGCACGCCGGTGCTCCCTACATCGTCACGCAGAACTCGCCCGCGAGCGTCATCTGCGCCGGCGACGGCAAGCACAACCATCCCACGCAGGCCCTTCTCGACCTGTACACCATCTGGGAGCACAAGGGTGACTTCCACGGTCTGAAGGTCGCCGTCGTCGGCGATATCGCGCACTCCCGCGTCTGCGGCTCGCTGATCCCCGCCCTTAAGATCATGGGCTGCGAGACCTACGCCGTCGCCCCCGGCACGCTGCTGCCGCCGGCGCCCGAGGTCCTGGGCTGCGACCACGTGACGAGCGACCTCGATTCCGTCCTGCCCGAGCTGGACGTCGTCTACATGCTGCGCGTGCAGCAGGAGCGCCTCGAGGGTGCCCCGTTCCCGACCATTCGCGAGTACCACAAGCTCTTCGGCCTGACCAAGGACCGCGAGAAGCTCATGAAGCCCGACGCGATCATCTGCCACCCGGGCCCCATCAACCGCGGTGTCGAGTTCGACTCCTATATGGCCGACCACCCGCAACGCTCCGTCATCCTGGAGCAGGTCTACGCCGGTATCTGCGTGCGTATGGCTATCCTGTATCTGCTGCTTGGAGGTGCCGATAATGGCCTTGCTTCTTAAGAATGCCCACGTCGTCGACCCGTCCGTCGAGCTCGACGGTGTCGTTGACGTCCTGATTGACGGCGACAAGATCGCCGAGGTCGGCGAGAATCTCGCCGTCGAGGGAGCCGAGGTCCGCGACCTTTCCGGCAAGTACCTCGTCCCTGGCCTGGTGGATATGCACGTTCACCTTCGCGAGCCCGGCTACGAGGTCAAAGAGGACATCGAGAGCGGCACCCGCGCGGCTGCCAAGGGCGGCTTTACCGGCGTGTGCTCCATGCCCAACACCGATCCCGTCACCGATAACGGCACCGTCGTGGAGTTCGTCAAGTCCCGCGCTGCCGAGGTCGGTCACTGCCGCGTCTATCCGTCGGGCGCCATGACCCGCGGTCTTAAGGGCGAGGCCATGTCCGAGATGGGCGATATGGTCGCCCACGGCGCCGTCGCCTTCACCGACGACGGTCGCGGCGTGCAGGGCGCGGGCATGCTCCGTCGTTGCATGGACTACGGCAAGATGTTCGGCAAGGTCTTTATGAGCCACTGCCAGGACGAGGACTTGGTCGGCCACGGCCAGATCAACGAGGGCAAGGTCTCGACCCGTCTGGCCCTCGAGGGCTGGCCGGCTGCCGGCGAGGAGCTCCAGATCGCGACATTGAGATCGCCAAGCTGACCGGTGCCAAGCTGCACATCCAGCACATCTCCACCGCCCATGGCCTGGAGATCGTGCGTGCCGGTAAGGCCGCTGGCGTGCAGGTCACCTGCGAGGCCACCCCGCATCACATGTTCCTGACCGAGAACGATCTGGACGAGACCTACAACACCTCGCTCAAGGTCAACCCGCCGCTGCGTACCGACGAGGATGCCGAGGCTATCCGCCAGGGCGTCATCGACGGCACCGTCGACGCCATTGTCACCGACCACGCCCCCCACACCCCGTGGGAGAAGGCGCGCGAGTTCGAGCTTGCGCCCTTCGGCATGATCGGCCTTGAGACCTCGCTGGCACTCGTGCTTACCGAACTGGTCAACACCGGCAAGATGGGCATGGGGCGTATGGTCGAGCTCATGGCCATCAAGCCGCGTGAGATCCTGGGCCTGGATCAGGTTCAGGTCAAGGCGGGCTCCGTTGCCGACCTGACCGTTTTCGATCCCACCGTCACCTGGACGGTCGGCGAGGACGGCTACGAGTCGCGCGCCGAGAACTCCGGTTTTGCCGGCCGCACGCTCACCGGTCGTGCCACCGATGTATTTGTCGGCGGTAAACAGACGCTTGCCGACGGCTGCATCTGCTAGCATAGCCTTATCGCTTTTGTGCGCGGCGCCCTTGCGGTGCCGCGCTTTCTGTTCGTTTGGTCCATGCAACCGCATGGGGGATTGGAGCGTCTATGCCCACACCTTCCACTGCACGCATGCACGACTTCGAGGTCGTCTCGAACCAGGAGATTGCCGACGGCATCTTCTCGCTCGTTATCTCGGCCCCCAAGCTTGCAAGTGCGCTCAAGCCCGGTCAGTTTGTGAACATCGCCGTGCCCGGCGATGCGTCCTCGCTGCTTCGCGTGCCCTTGAGCTTCTATCGCGCCGACGCCCAGGCCGGCACCGTCG
>USHT01000048.1 GCA_900554455.1 uncultured Collinsella sp. | reverse complement strand
TAGGGCAGGCCGTTTTTAGCCGTGTTGGCCAGGTCCCACTTGGTGCCGGTGAAAAACTCGACGACCGAGACGCCGTCTTTGACAAAAGCCGAGAGGCCCTTTTGGGCGACCATAAAGATGAGCGCGGCAACGACAAGCGTCACGAGCGCTACGCACGCGCCCGTGACGCCCAGGCCCACGTTCTCAAGGTCGCGCTTTGGCAGCTGTTTTGCCATTGCAAACCTTTCCGGGGCGATTACTTATTTAGCAGAGACCTTGCCGCTGGCGTCCTTGACGACCTTCATGGCAGAGACGGGGATGAAGCCCTGCTCCTCGACGAGCTTGCCCTGGACGTCGTCGGAAAGCATGAACTCCAGGAAGGCCTTGGTGGCCTCGTCGGCGTCCTTGGAGCAGTACATGTGCTCGGTAGCCCAGATCTTGAAGGAGTCATCAGTGACATTCTTGCTCTTGGGCTCGACGCCCTCGACCTTGATGGCGTTGAACTTGGAGTCATCGAAGTGCGAGAAGTCGAGGTAGGAGATGGCGTTATCGGTGCTGCCCATCTGAGTCTGGACGTCGCCGGACTTGTCGAGCTCGGCGTCGCCCTTAAAGTCGACAGCCTCGTCGCCAAAGACGGCAGCCTCGAAGGTGGCGCGAGTACCGGAGCCGGCCTTGCGGTTGAGGACGACGATGGTGGCGTCGTCGCCGCCGACCTCCTTCCAGTTGGTGATCTGGCCGGAGAAGATGCCCTTGAGCTGCTCGAGGGACAGGTCGTCGACCGTCACGTTCTTGGAGACGACGGGGCCCATGCCCACGACGGCAACCTCGTGGTCGACGAGCTTCTTGACCTGGTCGGCCTCGAGCTTGGTCTCGGCGAAGACGTCGGAGTTGCCGATGGTGACGGTGCCGGCGGCAACAGCGGTCAGGCCCTTGCCCGAACCGTTACCCGAGCCGGAGACGGAGACGTCCGGGTTGGCATCCATGAACTTCTCGGCAGCGGCCTCGACGAGAGCCTGGAACGAGGAGGCGCCGTCGTAGGTCACCTCGCCGGAGACGGACTCGGCAGCAGCGGCGCTACCCTTGTCGGCGGCGTCGGATGCGCCGGAGCCGCCGCAACCAACGAGACCGAGACCGACGATGCTGGCAAGACCACCAGCGAGGCCGAGGAACTGACGACGAGAATAAGCCTGATCGAGCATGATCTTCCTTTCATACATGCGACTCGCGGGCACCCCGCCCGCTTTGCTGTTTGGAAAGATACGACCCCGATCGGGCGACGACCGCCTTATCTGCGGTTTCTTACGGGCTATTGATAGACCCTTACCGCAAGCGCAGCACGGCCTTTACAAACGAATAACAATCCAGCGCCGAACATGGCGCACCTTTTACACCAGAGCAAAGTAGTCGTTGGGTGTTCCTATAGTTTTGTCAACCGTCGGGGCTACTCCCGGTAGGGCACCCGGTCGCGCATCACGGCGTATATCGCCCTGAGCCGCTTCCTCGCGACGGCCTTGAGCGCCCGCCCGTGCCCCATGCCCCGCGCCCTGCAGGCCCGGTAGTACTCGCCGTAGCGCCCCGAGGACCTCACCAGGCTGTTGCACGAGAAGATCAGCAGGGACTTGAGCCTCGCGTCGCCGCGCCTGGACGCCCTGACCGACCTCACCGACGTGCCGGAGCTCCTCACCCTCGGGGCTATGCCGCAGTACGAGGCCAGGTGGTCGTGGTCCGGGAACCTCCCGATGTCGACCGACACCGCGAGCTGCGCCGCGGTCCTCGGGCCGATGCCGGGCACGGTGAGCAGGCACGCGTGGGTCTCGTCGCCCTCGAGCAGCGCCGCCGTCTCGGCCTCGAGGGCCCCGGCCTCGTCGAGGGCCTCCGATATCCGGGCGGCCAGGAACCTGACCTGCCTGTTCTCGGCCTCGACGAGCGCCGGCGGGGGCGCGGTGGAGGCGGCCGCGGCCTCCCCGGCGGCCTCGGCCCGCGGGCCCTCGGCCCCGGAGCGGGCGATCCCCCACGCCCCGCCGAACCCGGCGAGCAGCTCCAGCCACCGCCGGTCCGACAGGTCGACCGCGGCCTCGAGGGCCGGGCAGGACTCGAGCAGCACCGCGCGCAGGCGGTTCTTGTCCCTGGTCGCGCAGGCGACGACGTGGTCGCGCTGCGACGAGAGGGCGCGAGCGGCCTCGAGGGCCTCGCCGCGGCCCGGGACCCCCGACAGGGAGTCCGGCACGCCCAGGGCGGTCCGCGCGATCACCGCGGCGTCGCGCTCGTCGGTCTTGGCCTCGCCGGCGAACAGGCCCGCGGCGCGGCTGGCGGCGAGGCCGGGCAGGTAGGCGACCCCGAGCCCCGCGGCGCGGGCCCGCCTCACGGCGAGGGACCCTATGTTGCGGAACTGGTCGACGACGACGAGCGTGCCGGCGGGCGCGGAGGCGAACAGCGCGTCGAGCTCGGCCTCCCTGTTGCGGACGGGGGCGCTGTCCAGCACCTCCCCGTCGCGGTCGATCAGGCAGGCCCAGTGCGATGACTTGCCGACGTCCAGGCCGAGCACGGCCGCGGGTCTGGTGGATGGCGCTTTCACGGTGGTATCCTTCCGGTAGTCGTTCGACCGGATGGCCTCCCCCTCGGCACTCACATTACCAGCCGCGGCGCCTGCCCGGCACTTTCCTATCAGCCGTCGGGGGCGGCGCGCCCCGCGCCGGCAGCACCCAACGGGCCCTCTCGGGGGCAGGGACGTTCGGCCGTGCGCGGGCGCCCGGTCGGCGGCCCGTTCTGGGCGCGCCTCAATCGTAGCCCGAGACGGTCCCGGGCTGACAATTTCGACTGTAATGGACGTTCTTAAACGACTAGTCCACTCATTGGGGACGTACTTAAATGAGTGGTGCTTAAATGAGTGGTGGAGGCAGCGGAGCTCACGTCCGATGAACGCCTCGATGCTTTCGTCGCCACCTTTGGGCTTACAGAGCGCGAGCGCGATATTCTTGAGGTCTTGGTCGTTTCGGACCAGAGCGTTCAGGACATCGCCACAACGCTCTTTCTTTCGCGCTCCACGCTCTATCGCCACATTTCCTCGATCAACAAAAAGGCCGGTACCGCCTCGCGTGTGGCCCTTATCAACTTCTTCTGGTCCTGGACACCCAAGGACTAGCTAACCTCCCAATAAGTTGCGGTGAAATAGTTCCTGTTTAAAGTCACGCGGCTTTAAACAGGAACTATTTCACCGCAATTGCTGAGGGGATAGATTGCGGCAGCGGCAGAGGCAACGGCAGAGGCAGAGGCGTTGGCAGCCGTGGTAGTGGCAACGGCAACTGGCAGGGTGTTTTCCGTCTGCTTGCTACAGCAGCTCGCCGTGGCGTGCAATGTAGCGGCGCTTTGCCAGCTGAGTGAGCGCGATGTAGGCGGTGACGATGCCGACGAGCAGCGCGAAAAAGCTCGCGGGCAGTGCCATGAGGCCGAGCGCATCGGCGATGGGGCTTGCCGGCAGCCATGTGACGAGCGCCAGGCCCAGCACGGTAAGAACGCACAGTGCGGGCGCGGCGTGGTCGCGCGGGCTCGGCAGATGCGGGGAGCGCAGCATGTGGACCACGAGTGTCTGCGACCACATGGACTCGACAAACCAGCCGCTCTGGAAGAGCGCAGCAAAGGTCGCCATACCCGCGACGTCGCCCGCGGCGGCAAGCTCGGACCAGCTTGCGTCCACGGCGGCGGGGCATACGACAAAGAAGAGCGCGGCGAAGGTCACGATGTCAAACAGCGAGCTCACGGGGCCCAGCTCGAGCATAAAGCCCTTGATGGACGCGGCGCCCCAGGCACGCGGGCGGGCAGTCCAGGCGTCATCGACGGTGTCCCACGGCAGCGCGATGCACACGATCTCGTAGACCAGCGACAGCAGCACCAGCTGCAGGGCGCTCATGGGCAAAAACGGCAAGAACAGGCTCGCGACGGTCACGGACAGCACATTGCCAAAGTTGGAGCTCACCGTGGTCTTGAGGTACTTGAGCAGGTTGCCGTAGGTGCGGCGGCCTTCGATGATGCCGCGCTCGAGCACGCCCAGGTTCTTCTGAAGCAAGATGATATCGGCGGATTCCTTGGCAATGTCGACGGCCGAATCGACCGAGATGCCGCAATCGCTCGCACGCATGGCGGCGGCGTCGTTGATGCCGTCGCCCATAAAGCCCACGGTGTGGCCGAGCATCTCGCGCATGACACGTACCAGGCGCGCCTTCTGCAGCGGCGAGAGCTTGGCGAAGAGGTGGGTTTTCTCGGCGCGCTTGGCAAGTTCGGCGTCATCGAGCGCATCGATCTCGGAGCCGAGCAAGACGTTGCTCGCATCGATACCAATCTGCTCGCAGACGGTGGCGGCGACGCGGTCGTTGTCGCCGGTTAGGACC
Source organism: uncultured Collinsella sp. (assembly GCA_900554455.1). Taxonomy (GTDB): domain Bacteria; phylum Actinomycetota; class Coriobacteriia; order Coriobacteriales; family Coriobacteriaceae; genus Collinsella. The sequence continues at coordinate 2,918 of USHT01000048.1, read as the reverse complement.
TTGACCGCCACGCCCTTGGCCTCGAGGGTGGCGACGGCGCCCGCGGCACTTGCTTTGGGCGGATCGAGGAAGGCCAAAAAGCCCATCAGCACCATGTCGCACTCGTCGGCGATGCCAAACTCGCCCACGCAGCGCGGATTGGTCTTCTGCGCCACGGCAATTACGCGTAGGCCCTCGGCGTTAAGTCCGGCGATCTGCTTGCGAATCTGGGCGAGCTTCTCGTCGGTGAGCGGCTGAGCGATGCCATCGATCTCGACAAAGGAGCAGATCTCGAGCATTTCCTCGGCAGCTCCCTTGGTAACCATCTGGGTTTTGCCTTGGGCGTCGGAGACAACTACGCTCAGGCGACGGCGCGAGAAATCGAAGGGAACCTCGTCGACCTTGGTGTAGCGGTCGCGCAGGCTCTGGCCCAGCATGGAATCGGGTGCGACGGTCGAGGGTGTCACATCGGCACGGTCGATTACGGCCAGGTCGATAAGATTTTTGAGGCCGGTCTGGAAGAAGCTGTTCAAAAACGCATGGCGCAGCACGCGTGCGTCCTCGTTGCCGTCGGTGTTGAGGTAGCGCTCGAGTACGATGCGGTCTTCGGTGAGGGTGCCGGTCTTGTCGCAGCACAGGACGTCCATGGCGCCCAGGTTTTGAACCGCCGGCAGCTCCTTGACGATAACCTGGCGACGGGCGAGGTCCTTGGCGCCCTGCGACAGACTCGTGGTCACGATGACGGGGAGCATCTGCGGTGTGATGCCCACGGCCACGCTCGTGGCGAACAGCAGCGCGTCGATGACGTTGCCCTTGGTCGCGGCATTGATGGCAAAGACGGCCGGCGCCATAACGAGCATGAGGCGTACGAGCAACATGGAGACGCTGGAGACGCCGCGGTCAAACGCGCTCTTCTCGCCACGCCCGTTGAGCATCTTGGCGATGCCACCCAGGTAGGTGTCCGAGCCGGTGGCAACGACAAGCGCCATGGCGGTGCCGTTTTGCACGGAGGTGCCGGTAAAGACGATGTTCTTGCAGGCAGAGAGCGGCAGTGCGGAGCCGTCGGCACCCTCGACGATAGTGACGGCGGTGGTCTTCTCGACGGCCTCGCTCTCGCCGGTGAGCGCGGACTCGATCACAAACAGATCGCGCGCGGTGATGATACGGGCATCTGCCGGAACCATATCGCCGGCAGAGAGGCGGATCACATCGCCGGGGACGAGCTCGTCGAAGGGGATCTCGATGCGCTCGCCGTCGCGCAGGGCGGTGCAAGCGTTGGAGACCAGGTCCTTGAGGGCCTCTGCCGCATTGCCGCTGCGGGCTTCCTGGATAAACTTCATGCCGCCCGATACCAGCAGCATGATGCCGATGACGATGACCGTGGAGGGGTCGCGCTGCGGCTCGGGCACGGCGAGCACGTCGATGTAGAGCGAGACCAGCGCAAGCGCGGCGAGGATGCCGGCGAAGGGATCGATGAAGGCGTCGGCGATGCGGCGGGCGAGCGTCTTGGTCGGTGCCTCGATGGTGTTGGGGCCGGAGGCGTACAGGCGCTCGGTTGCCTGCTCGGCGGTGAGGCCGTTTGCCGTGGCGTCAAGCAGTACGAGAGCGTCATCGGCACTATGGGTGGTGGCGAATATGGTGTTCTTGGACAGGCCGGTGTGAGCGGCAGGGCGTGCCGTGCGGCGGCGCTTGGAGATGGCTTCGAGAACCGTGGCGGTTTTGAGCATCAGCATAGGGTCCTCCTTGTTGAAGGGAGTTAGCGTACGTGTCGTATTTGCTTCAAAAAACCTAGATGTCGCTCACGTCAAGCTCTTGAGCCCACAAAGGGTGCAGCGCGCCTTTGCGGTGGTTTTGGCGATCTGCCGGTGGCGTTTATGCGTGTGCGGAGTCCTCGCGGCGTGCCGAGGGTGACATGCAGGTTTTTCGACTAGGACTGCCTTCCATGGCACACCTCCTAAAGGCTGAGCGCAGCGCGCTTTGGGTATCTCGTACCCCTTTTTAATCCGCCCGTATTCTTGATGAGGGGGTTTGCCATGTCAACCCCATTGTTCGGAAAACCATTCCCCCTGACAAAGCCTTTACAGAATGCCGTGGCTCCAAAGCGCGCCCGCATCGACGCTTCGCCTGCGCTAAACTGGAAGGCACGTACGCGATCACGAGAGGAGCCCGCATGGAGGCTTACAAGCAAGAGTTCATCAAGTTTATGGTCGAGTCCGACGTTCTTAAGTTCGGCAGCTTTACGCTCAAGAGCGGCCGTCAGTCCCCGTTCTTTATGAACGCCGGCGCTTACGTGACGGGCTATCAGCTCAAGAAGCTGGGCGAGTATTACGCCCAGGCCATCCACGATAACTTTGGCGACGACTTTGACGTGCTGTTCGGGCCTGCCTACAAGGGTATTCCCCTGGCCGTCGTGACCGCGATTGCCTACCACGAGCTGTACGGCAAGGAGGTCAAGTACTGCTGCGACCGCAAGGAGGCCAAGGACCACGGTGCCGACAAGGGCAACCTGCTGGGCTACGAGCCCCAGGACGGCGACCGTGTGGTCATGGTCGAGGACGTCACCACCAGCGGTAAGTCCATCGATGAGACCTATCCCAAGGTCAAGGCTGCTGCCGATGTCGAGATCAAGGGTCTGATCGTGTCCCTCAACCGCATGGAGGTCGGCAAGGGCGGTGTGACCACCGCTCAGAAGGAGATCGAGGCCAAGTACGGTTTCCCCGTCGCGAGCATCGTCTCCATGGCCGAGGTCGTCGAGACCCTCTACAACCACGAGATCGACGGCAAGGTTGTCATCGATGACGAGCTCAAGACCGCCATCGACGCCTACTACGAGCAGTACGGAGCACGGGAGTAGTTACGGCGTTTTACCAAACGCCGTAACCGGCCGACGCTGCGCGCCGCCCAGGGCGACAATTTGTCATTCAAAAGGCGAGGCATGA
>USHT01000047.1 GCA_900554455.1 uncultured Collinsella sp. | reverse complement strand
CTGGCCAGGCTCGCCGCCGCGGTTGTCGCACTCAAACCGTGCCGCGTCCCAAAGTTTCGGAACCTCCTGCCATTCGTCGATCAGCCGCGGCACCTCGCCGGAAACGGCAAGCGCCGGGTCCGTCTCGGCACGGAAGCGATTCTCGAAGTTGCGCGACGGGTCCATGAGGAGGAGCCTGGACGCCGCACGGGTCCCGGCCGTGGTTGTCTTCCCGCACCATTTAGGTCCTTCGATGAGAACGGCACCGAATATCCCAAGCATCTGGTCGAGCTCATTTTCGATAATTCTAGCGTAGTACTTATTTGGCATAGTTTTCACCATTGCTTACCAGCGCGTTTAACCAAATTTACAGTTTTCATTTAACCAGATTCCAATTATTTGATTAACCAGATTTGCATATTTCGGTTAACGAGACAGATTAAACATGAACGAGCCAAGTCAGATGAGAATCATCTACTCGACACCGCGCATGAGCTCCGAAATGGTGATGTGAAAGCCGTCGGCAATCTTCTTGAGATTTGAAAGGCTGACATTGCGCTGCCCGACCTCAATGCTCGCGTAGTAGGAGCGATCCATCTCAATTAAATTAGCGGACGGAGTGCCCGGGCTCGTTGCGCCTAGGGCGCGGCGGGGTCGGCGACGTCGGAGGTGTCGATCTCGCCAAGAATGGCGAGCCGGCTGATGAACGGGATGCCCTCGGGTTCGTCCACCTCGACGCCGCCGAGCACGATGGTGTTGTCACGCATGTCGATTTGGGTCGTGAGCACGGCCTGATCGCGGCCTGAGGCGATAAAGCCGATGCCCGCGAGTACGATGCCCGCGGCAATAAGCCCGCCCGCCACGGCGAGGTAAATCTTCTTCTCCGCTGGTCATGGTACTCACTCCTTTCTACGCCGCGAGATACGCGGCAGCAGCCCGGAGAGCGTCGCCCCCGCCGCGAACTCCTCATCCTGGACGAGCTGGGCTACGTGCCGCTGGACATCGAGGGCGCGAGGCTGCTGTTCCAGGTGATGTCGGTGCCGGAGGGCAGGCAGAGCATGATCGTCACGGCCAACATAGAGTTCAGCAAGTGGGTGACCGTGTTCGGCGACGACAAGATGGCGGCGGCTGTCGTGGACAGGCTCGTCTACACGGGCAGGCTCGTGGAGTTCAACGGCGCAAGCTGCAGAATTGAATCCCGTGTTTTGTGCTGCTTGCTGGCGTTGCCTGGGCATTGATGGCTACGTGGTTCAAGAGACGGCGGTGCTGTTGCTTGGATTTTGCAGTTAAAGAGGCCCGTTTCCCTGGGTTGGGGAAACGGGCCTCTTTTGTTTCTGGGGTTGTGGATTGGCGGAGACAATAACCGTTGGCCGCTATTTTGAGTTCTTGAGGCGGCGTGTGGCTGTGGCGGTTATTCCGAGTCCCGTGGCGGCGATTCCTGCTAGTGCGATTGCGCTTGGCGCTGGGTCGCCTGTGTTTGCGAGCTTGTCGGCGGTCGTATTCGCTTGCTTGCCGTTGCTTGCGTTCGCTTGCTTGGCGGAGCTCGGTGCGGCGTCTTTGCCGGTCGCGGGCGAGCTGGCGGGCTGTGTCGTCTCGGCCGGTTGTGCCGAGCTGGAGGGAGGTGTTGTCTCGGTCGGTCGCGTTATCTCGGGCGAGGTGGCCTTATCAGCTGCTGCTTTTGCCTCTTCGTATGCCTTGCAGGCGTCGTCATAGGCCGCCTGTGCCTTTTCCAAATCGTCGGTGAGCGCATTTCGCTTGGCTATGTCCTCGTCGATGCGGGCTTTGACTTCCTTCGCCTCACTTTCGAAATGCTGAACCTGTTTTTCCTGGCTTTCGAGCCGGCGTTGGTAGTGGTGAAGATCATCTTCACAAGATTTTTCTCGCGTTTCTGCCGCCATGATCTCACTGCGCAACTGCTTAATATGCTCCTTAATAGCTGTGCTGGGCTCCTCGTCGCCGAGTGCTTCAAGTGCCTTATCTAATTCTGCCTGAAGGCCGCTTGTCCGGTTGTGGGCCTCATCGTATTTGGCTTGGGCTGCATCGACATTCGCCTGCATGGCGGGAAGGGGTTCCCTCCATTTGGCGGCTTCCGCCACTATCATGTCGTAGAGTTCTTGAAATGCGGCAATGTCATCATCGATTTCCGCAAGTTTCTCGGGACTTGCGGCCTCTTTTGCGGCTTCGAGGTTTTTGAGCGCTTCCTGCATGGCTGCATACGCTTTGTCTTTTGCGGCGGCCGCATCTTCCGTCTGCAAGGCAACTGCACCGGTGGGGGAGCTGGTTTCTGCCGCGATCGCCGTTGCGGGGGCGATTCCCGCGGCAAGTGCCAGGGAAAGGGCGATGCCCATGGTTGCTCGTCTTGCTCTTCTTGCGAGAATGTCGTTCATCTCGGCACCTCATTTCAAGGGTCGGCGGCTCAACTTGGTAGCACTAAGGTAAGTATATCAGGCGATTGACCTGCTCTTGAATCTCGCCAGAAATGACTCGTTGTTTACGCATGCTCTAGGGCGACAGTACTATCATGGTTCGAATTGAGTGTGAATGATGATAGGGAGCGCCTTTTTATGATTGAGTTGCTCAGGCGTTTTGGCGGTAAGTTTCGCCGGTATATGGTGATTGGCCCTGCGTGTAAGCTGATCGAAGTGATCTTTGACCTGCTGACGCCGCTGGTGATTGCCCAGATGATCGATAAGGGTATTGGCGCACACGATGTCAACGCCGTCGTCCACTACGGTATGCTGCTTGGCGCCATGGCCGTGATCGGCATCTCGTTTACGCTCGTCTGCCAAAAGATGGCGGCGCTCACCTCGCAGGGCATGGGCACCGATATCCGCGGCGCGCTCTACGAGCACATCAACAAACTGAGCTATGCCGAACTCGACCGCTTTGGCACGCCGTCGCTTATCACCCGCATCACCAACGACGTCAACCAGGTGCAGCTCGCTGTGGCGCTGGGCGTGCGCATGCTCATCCGCTGGCCCTTTCTAGCGGTGGGCTCTATGTGCGCGGCCCTTGCCATCGACCTTAAGCTCGGCATGATCTTTTTGATTTGCACGCCCGCCATTGGCCTGGTGTTTTGGTTTGTCATGGCGCGCTGCATTCCGTACTACAAGCAGCTGCAGGCAAAGCTCGACCGCATCGCGCTCATTTGCCGCGAGGGGCTTTCGGGCGCTCGCGTGGTTCGCGCCTTCGTGCGCGAGGACCACGAGCGCGAGCGCTTTGCCCAAGCCGCCGATGACCAGGCCAATACTGCCATCGTGGTGGGCAAGCTCTCCTCGATTCTCAACCCTGTCACGTTTCTCGTGATGAACCTGGGCGTGTGCGCCATCCTGTGGGTGGGCGGCATCCAGGTCAACGTGGGCGAGCTCACGCAGGGTCAGGTCATGGCGTTTGTGAACTACATGACGCAGACCCTGACCTCCATCGTGTACGTCGCCAACCTGGTCGTGGTTTTTACCAAGGCGAGCGCCAGTGCGTCACGTATCAACGAGGTGCTCAATTGCGTGCCGAGCATCACCGACGAGGGCAACCAGCCGGTCGCGCTGCCCAAGCCGGGCAATGTCGCTCCCGTTCCTGCGCTGAGCTTGAGCCATGTGAGCTTCTCGTTTGGCGCCGGCGCGGCCAATGCTGTCAACGATGTGACGCTGGAACTCCCGCTGGGCAAAACGCTCGGCATTATCGGCGGCACGGGCAGCGGTAAGTCGACGCTCGTCTCGCTTATCCCGCGCCTGTACGATGCGAGCACTGGCAGCGTGAGCGTGATGGGCGCCGACGTGCGCACCTGGCCGCTCGATCAGCTGCGCCACGTGGTCGCGACCGTTCCGCAGCGCGCGTCGCTGGTGAGCGGCACTATCCGCAGCAACCTGACCTGGCGCGACGAGGCGGCAACCGACGAGGAGCTTTGGGCGGCGCTCGATATGGCGCAGGCCAGCGAGTTTGTGCGCAACAAGCCGCAGGGCTTAGATGCCCCGGTCGAGGCGGGCGGTAAGAACTTCAGCGGTGGCCAGCGCCAGCGCCTGACCATCGCACGTGCCCTGGTGGGCTCTCCGCAGGTTCTGATTATGGATGACTCCGCCTCGGCGCTCGACTTTAAGACCGACGCGGCGCTTCGCCACGCCATCCGCGAGCGCAGCGTACGCGGTGCCGCCGCGGGCGGGCTCCCGCTGACCACAGTGATCGTGAGCCAGCGCGTCTCGACCGTGCGCGACGCCGACGTGATTTGCGTACTCGACCACGGCTCGGTCGCGGGCTTGGGCACGCACGATGAGCTGTATGCAAGCTGCCAGCTCTACCGCGAGATTTGCCAGTCGCAGCTTCGCCGTGAGGAGCTCGAGGGTCAGCAGGGGAGTACGGCGCCCACGCCCGCTCCAAGCCCCGCGCCCGTCCCAGGCGCCCCGACCGTCCCCGCATTCGTCTGCGCAAAGGAGGGCTGCTAAATGAATCCCTACACTTCCTCCGGTTCGGTCGCCACGATGACGGCCAATGTGTCCGGCAACGATAACCTCAACGACCTGGGCGACGGTCCGCGCCAGCCCGGCGATCCCGAGCGCTATCCTGTGGGTGCGGTGACCCGCCGCCTGTTGGGCTATGTTCGTCCGCACCGCGTCTCGTTTACGGCGTCGTTTGTGAGTGCCGCCGCTTCGGTGATCTTGCAGCTCTACACGCCCATCCTCATCGGCGAAGGTATCGACCTCATCGTCGCTGCCGGGCGGGTGGACTTCGATGCGCTGCTGCCGCTCGTCACCAGGCTGGCAATTGTCGTGGTAGGTGCCGCGGCGTTCCAGTGGCTGCAGGGCTACTGCGTCAACCGCCTGTCCTACGAGACGGTGCGCGACATGCGCGTGGAGGCAAGCGACAAGCTCAGCCGCATGCCGCTCAGCTTTATCGACAGCCATGCCCACGGCGACCTTATGAGCCGTGTGGTCAACGACGTCGACCAGGTGGGCGACGGCCTGCTGCAGGGCTTCACGCAGCTCTTTACCGGCGTCATTACCATCGTGGGCACGCTCGCGTTTATGCTCTCCATCAACCTGACCATGACGCTCGTGGTTGTGCTCGTCACGCCGCTCTCCATCTTTGCGGCCGGTGCCATCGCCAAGCTCTCCAACAAGAGCTTTACGGCTCAGCAGCGCATTCAGGGCCAGCTGGGCGGCCATATCGAGGAGTATGTGGGCGAGCAAAAACTCGTGGACGCGTTTGCCTATGGCCCAAATGCGCAACAGCGCTTCGATGCCCTCAACACCGAGCTCTACACGGCGGGCGAGCGTGCGCAGTTTATGGGTTCGCTCTCCAATCCTGGCACACGCTTTATCAACAATATCATCTACGCCGTGGTGGCCGTGATCGGCTGCGTGGGCGTGATCACGGGCGTGCCGGCGGCGCTTACGGTGGGCGGCGTGCAGATCTTTCTGTCCTATGCTAACCAGTACACCAAGCCGTTCAACGAGGTTACCAACGTCATTACACAGATCCAGGCGGCGTATGCCTCGGCGCGCCGCATGTTTGCGCTGCTCGATGCGCGCGAGCAGGAGCCCGACGCGTCGGACGCTATAGAGCTTGCCGCACCGCAGGGCGAGGTCGCCTTTGAGCATGTGGACTTTAGCTACGTGTCCGACCGCAAGCTGCTGCAGGATATCTGCATCGAGGCCAAGCCCGGCATGCGCTTTGCCCTGGTCGGCCCTACGGGCTGTGGCAAGACAACGCTCATCAATTTGCTGCTGCGTTTTTATGATATCGATGCCGGCCGCATTGCGGTCGATGGCCGTTCCTCGCGTGACTACACGCGCGCAAGCCTGCGCCGTGCCTTTGGCATGGTGTTGCAGGATACGTGGCTGTTCGAGGGTACGGTGGCGGACAATATCGCCTACGGTCGTCCCGACGCCACGCGCGAGCAGATTATCGAGGCCGCCAAGCGCGCGCACGCGCACAAGTTTATCGTGCAGCTGCCAGGCGGCTACGATACGGTGATCGGCGAGGACGGCGGCACGTTTAGCCAGGGCCAAAAGCAGCTGCTGTGCATCGCGCGCGTCATGCTCACCGACCCGGCGATTCTGCTGCTGGACGAGGCCACGTCGAGCATCGATACGCGCACCGAGCTGCAGGTGCAGGCGGCATTTGACGAGCTCATGGCCGGTCGCACAAGCTTTGTCGTGGCGCATCGCCTGTCGACGATCCGAAACGCCGACTGCATCCTAGTGATGCGCGACGGCGAGATTATCGAGCGCGGCACACACGACGAGCTGCTCGCGGCAGGCGGCTTCTACGCCGAGCTCTACCGCAGCCAATTCGCCCAGTGAGCAAGACGCGGGACATGTAACGCAGCGCTAGGGCGCGAGCGTGTCAACGGGGGCAACGATGATGCCCTCGGGCGTTGTGTGGACCGGCATGCCGAACCCGATGACGATGAGTTTGGCCGCGGGAGGCCTCTCGCCGCGTTCGACCAGCTTGCGCTCGAGTCGAAGCAGGTTTGCAGACGCCTCGGGGATCTGCGGGCTTCCGAGTTTTACTTCCACGGCAATCCAAGTTCCATCGCGCCTGTGTATAACGGCATCGACCTCGAGATCGTCGGCGTCGTGGTAGTGGGACACCGATGAGTCATTTGCGGCGGCATAGACCTTAAGGTCGTGCAGGACGAGGGATTCGAAGAGCAGCCCCAGTGTCTTCGGGTCGGATGCCAATGACTCCGGATTTGCTCCGAGCAGCGCAACGGCAAGCGAAGGGTCGGCGAGGTGCCTTTTCGCACTTTGCCGCAGCTTTACCGGCGACCTGAGCGCCGGATGCCAAGCCGGGATATCGTCGATGATGTGTATCCTGCGCAAGGCATCCGTATAGCGCCTCAGCGTACTTCTCGATACATCACCGCCGAGGTCTTTCTCAAGAGACTTTTCGCCGGCAAGAGTGGATTCGTTGCGCGCAAGCGAAGACAGAAGAGCCCTGACTTTCTCCGGGTCACGCTTCACGCCGTCAACCTTCGAAACGTCCGATTCGCAGACGCCATCGATGTAGGCAGCGGATATTCGCATTGCATCGGCAGTCGTCTTGCCAACCGCCTGAGGCCAACCTCCACGACATAGTAAATCGGCGATGCCGGCGATGCCGTTAATGGATCCAAGTGCCGCTTTGATGGCGCATCCGTTAAGCAGTGATTCGAGCGAGACCGCCCTTGTGGAAACTCCGAGTTCGGCCAGAGTCATTGTTTCCATGCGCAAGCGTGATATGCGCCCGATGCCGCTGTGCATCGGTTGGTCGGCATCATTTGGCGTTGCTGACCCCGTAAGCAAAAACTGCCCTGGCTCACCAGCCCTACGATCGCATTCAAAACGTATTGCGTCCCACAATTTCGGCTCTTCCTGCCACTCATCGATGAGTCTCGGTGTTGCGCCGACTATCGCTTGAGCCGGGTCGATCTTGGCAAGCTGCAACGCGGCAAA
>USHT01000046.1 GCA_900554455.1 uncultured Collinsella sp. | reverse complement strand
GCTCGGCAAACGTCATGCCGTGCGCGATATCCAGGGCCTCACCCTCGGCACGGTTTTTGTCCACGTCAATGAGGACCATCTCGGAGAACAGACCGCTCTGCATCAGAGCGAACGCCGAAGACGAACCGACGAAACCGCAGCCGACAATAGCGACCTTCTTCTCGTTAACCATTAGAAACTCCCATCTCTCTCCACAAACAAGCCGCCCGGGAACGACCCGAGCGGCTTGTCGTAATCCCAATACATCCAATCGGGACTTTGATTATGCTCCTATTCGCAGCCAAAAATCGACCGTTTACCGAAATTGTTTGCAGTATTCGTAAAATAACTGCACGAAATCGGTTTCGAGCTATTGACGAGTCGAAATACCTTTCTAATACAGGCCCGCCTCGCGAATGGCCTCGACAGCCAAAGCAATCTGGTCGGGCGGCAGGACCAGTGCCATACGCACGTGTCCCTCGCCCGAAGGGCCAAAGCTCGCGCCCGGCGTCACCACAACACCGGCCTTCTCCATAAGCTCCTCGCAAAACGCCATGGAATCGGTGCGACCACCGGGAAGCTTGGCCCACACAAACATAGAGCCATGCGCGTTGGGACGCTCCCAGCCCAGGCCCTCAAGACCATCGCACAGGGCATCGCGGCGTTCCTGGTACTTCAGACGCTGCGCCTCGACCTCATCGCGCGGACCGTTCAGGCACGCGATGGCGGCCTTCTGAATCGGGAAGAACATACCGAAGTCGATCTGGCCGCGCAGCTTGGCAAAGGCAGAGACCACGTCCTCGCGGCCGACCAAAAAGCCGATGCGGGCACCGGTGACGTTAAACGATTTGGAAAGCGAGAAGAACTCCACGCCCACCTCAAGCGCACCGGAATACTGCAAGAAGCTGCCGCCGGGCTCGCCGTCGAACACGATGTCGGAGTACGCGTTGTCATGAACGATCAACAGATCATGTTCGCGGGCAAAGGCGATAATCTCCTCGTAGACCTCGGGCGTGCCCACCGAGCCGACCGGGTTCGCAGGCAGCGACACGATCATATACTTGGCACGATCGGCGACCTCGGGGTCGATGCCCGCCACATAGGGCAGGTAATTGTGCTCGGCGACCAGTGGATAGTATTCGAGCTTGGCATCGGCGATCTTGGCACCCGCCTCAAAGACCGGGTAGCACGGATCGGGAACCAGAATGGTGTCACCCGGATCGAGCAGGGCCAGACCCAAATGACCCACGCCTTCCTGCGTGCCGTTGCACGACTGCACCATGGACGGCGTAATGCCCGAAACGCCAAAGCGGCGCTCATAGTAATCGCACACAGCCTGCTTGAGCTCGGGCAGGTCGCGCAGGGCATACTTCCACATCTCGGGATCTTGGGCTGCCTGCGTGAGTGCCTCGACCACGTGGTCGTACGGCTTAAAGTCGGGCGTGCCCACGCTCATGTTGTAAATGGTCTTGCCCTGAGCCTTCAGCGCGAGAAGCTTGTTGTTGAGCGAGGCGAAGACCTCCGCGCCAAAGCGGTCGAGACGCTGCGATGCCTGCATGGTGCCACCTTTCGATATGAAAAACGCGGCGCTCCGACAAGAGCGCCGCGCGATACGGGCCATCAGATTGCAAAAGTGTAACGCTCGCAACCCCCGTATTGGTTCAATTTAGCCAACCTTAGTCAACTGGATTGAGCGCGTCGATCTGCGCAAGCCACAGACGCGAGCTAGCGTCACTCGGCATACGCCAATCGCCGCGCGGGCTGAGCGTCACCGAGCCCACCTTGGGACCATCGGGCAGGCAGCTGCGCTTAAACTGCTGGGCAAAGAAGCGACGATAGAACGTACGCAGCCACGTGTGGACGGTCTTGACGTCGTAGACGCCCTCAAAGCTCTTGAGCGCCATGCGGTAGATCTTGCCCGGCTCAAAGCCAAAACGCAGCAGGTAGTAGAGGAAGTAGTCGTGCAGCTCGTACGGGCCCACCAAATCCTCGGTCTTCTGCGCAATCTCGCCGTCGCCCGTGGGCGGCAGAAGCTCGGGGGACACCGGCGTATCGAGGATATCGAGCAAGACCTCGGCAATGCGCCCACCAAAGACATCGGCAGCATAGCGTACCAGATGGCGCACAAGCGTCTTGGGCACGCTCGCGTTGACGGCGTACATGCTCATGTGGTCGCCGTTATAGGTAGCCCAGCCGAGCGCCAGCTCCGACAGGTCGCCCGTGCCAATGACAAAACCGCCAGCCTGGTTGGCCAGATCCATCAGAATCTGCGTACGCTCGCGCGCCTGGCTGTTCTCGTAGGTCACGTCCTGGACGGTCGGGTCGTGCTCGATGTCCTTAAAATGCTGCTCCACGGCTGCATGGATCGAGACTTCGCGAAAGCTCACGCCTAGGTCGCGAGCGAGCGACTCGGCATTGGACTTGGTGCGGCGCGTCGTGCCAAAGCCGGGCATGGACACGGCCGTGATACCGGTGCGCGGCAGGCCCAAGGCATCGAAGGCACGCACGGTCACAAGCAGCGCCAGCGTGGAATCGAGACCGCCCGAAAGGCCGATAACGGCCGCCTTGGTGCCCGTATGGGCAAGGCGGGTCTTGAGGCCCGCGGTCTGCAGGTCGAGGATGGTCTCGCAGCGCTCAGCCAGGTCACCATGGTCGGCAGGCACGAAGGGCGCGCGGGGGAAGACACGGTCGATATCGCAGGCATCGCGCAGGACAGGTTCTTCGGCCAGCACGCCCTCAAACGAAAACTCAACGGTCGTGGCCTCCGGCGCATCGTCGGTGCGCGCCCACGTCGTCGAGCGACGGCGCTCGGCAACCAGGCGGTCAAGGTCAACGTCGGCGATGGCCATATCGCAGGTAAGCAGTTTGGTGGCGGCGAGCTTGGAGCCATTTTCGTAGATAAGGTTCTCGCCCGCAAAGACCATGTCGGTCGTGGACTCGCCCTCGCTCGCGTCCGCGTAGGCATAGGCGCAGTACAGGCGTGCGCTCTGGTTAGAGATGAGGCTGCGGCGATAGTCTGCCTTACCGATGATTTCGTCCGAAGCCGACGGGTTGAGAATCACCGTCGCACCGGCAAGCGCCATCTCGGTCGAAGGCGGCGCCGGCACCCACAGGTCCTCACAGACCTCAACGCCCAGCACCATATCCTCGGCACCCTCATCACAGCAACGGTAGATAAGCCCCGAGCCCAGCGGAACCGGACCCTGACCGGCAAACTCGACCCACACGGGATCTGCGGGCGCCGGAGCAAACCAGCGGCGCTCGTAGAACTCGCCATAGTTGGGCAGATACTTCTTGGCCGTGAGGCCCAAAAGCTCGCCCGCACAGCACACGGCGGCACAGTTGTAAATATTCTCGGCAACTGCAACGGGAAGACCGATGGTAAAGACAATCGGCAGCTCACGGGTTTCATCGAGAACATGTGCCAGCGCGGTCTCGCAGGCATGCAGCAGCGTGCGGTTATGGAACAGGTCGGCCGCGGTATAGCCGGTCAGGTTAAACTCGGGCAGCACCAGAGCACGAACGCCGCGCTCGGCAGCCTCGCGAACAGCTGCCAACGCAACCTCGGCATTGCCCTCGACATCGGCAACGCGAATCTGCGGCGATGCCGCCGCCACACGCAAAAAGCCATCAGACTGAGAAAGGTGAAGATTCATAAGAATGCTCCCGTGCGTAGACGCCATTCACAACAATTAGCAAGTCCTATTGTAGTTCAACCGCCGGGTGTAACCGCATCCCACCAACTTGGTGAGCAATTGATGAGTTGATGGTATCTGTTAAATGTCACGTACGATTCACATCTGGTGGGTACCCTGATGGCTACACGAAACGAAGCAGATTTACACCGGGAGGACCCCGTATGACAACCAAGTACACCGACGCGCCGCGCACGCGCGTCATGACGCCGGCATCGCTCAACAACGGCGTGCACGAGAACCATTCCATCGGACAGACCATGGCCATCGCGCCCAAAAAGGGCCTGTTCGATGACATTTCCATTCCCCAGATCATCGCCGGCGCCGCAGCTGCTGCCACGAGCGTCGCGCTTGCCTCCAAGATTGGTATCGCTGGTTCAGTAATTGGCGCCGCCGTGAGCTCGGTCATCACCGTTGTGTCCTCGCAGGTCTACCGCCACTTTATCTCTGCCAGCGCCGAAGCAATCAAGGGCACGCATGCCGCTGTCGACTACCCTGCCGGCGCCTACGAGCCCGTTGAGCCCGATGTCGAGGAGCACCTAGGTGGCGCCGCGACCACGCAGGAAATGCGCCAGGTTGCGGGACGCGCGACCACGGCGCGCGTCGCCCCTAACAACCTACGCGCCAAGGCGGCGGCAGAGCGCAGCCAGACGCAAAAGAAGGTCATCGTCTTCTCGATCGCCATCGCCATCGTCGCAGTCATCGCCTGCGCTGGCGCCATCCTTATCACCACTGCCGGCGAGGGTCTGGGCGAGCGTCCCGAGTCAATCCTTTCGTCGCGCACGACCGAGAGCGATGCAAATGGCAACACCCAGTCGCAAGATCAGCAGGCACAGGCGGACGGCACGCAAGACAGTTCTACCTCTGCCGATTCGTCCTCGAACACCCAAAACCAATCGCAGGGCACCGATTCCTCTACGGCCAACAGTGGCACGCCGTCCGACACGACCGACTCAAGCCAAACGACTGACAGCTCGCAGGCAAGCACGAGCGACCAGACGAGCGGCAATGCATCGAGCACGGGCACAGCAAACAGCAGCAACAGCAACGGCTCAAACAGCTCAAGCGAAACTGCGTCCGGCACGGCATCTGACAACTCGAGCCAAGGCACGGCATCGGGCAACTAAGCACGTTTGCCTCTCATAGATAACCGACCTGTACAACGGGCGCGAATCGAAAGCGGTTCGCGCCCGTTTGCCTTGGGCGCCGCCATGGCGAACGCTATGCGATGGTAAGATGCTTTACATGTGTAAAGAGGAGATTTGCCATGAGCAAGACAATAGTTAGGCCCACGCTTTCGCTGGGCAACCACATCTATCTGTATCGCCTGCTACGCGATGCGATTGGATGCGGCAAGCAAACGTTTATGACGCAGGTCGAGGAGGCGCTCGCCGCAGGCGACATGACTGCTTATGACCTGGGCTTTGAGTCCACGCGCGAGCTGCTCGAGGAACTTAACGACTGCATTAAGCTGACCGTCTTTAAAGGCGGCCGCCTGTATGCCACCGTCATCGCCAACGAGGCCTGGGATGCTGCGCTTGCCAAGGGCGAGGACAAGCCCAAGACCGCCAAGGGCGCCAAGCAGTCCTACAAAAAGAAAAAGCGCGGTGAGAAGGACCTCAAGGCCGTGCGCCCCAAGCACGTTAAACGTCCTGAGCCCGAACCCGAACCCGTGGCTGAAGCTGTGCCGGAGCCCGAGCCCGAGCCCGAGACAGAGATCGAAGTCGCTATCGAGGTGACGGCAGAAGCCAGAACCGAAATCGCCGCCACGACCGATCCCGAAGTTATGTCAGAGCAGGAAGCCACTGCGGGGCTCAACGAGGCTCCCAAGTCGACAACCGAAGAAGCCGCTAACCAACCCGAGACGTCTGCGTTCCAAAACAGCGATATCTTTGGCGACGAGGCCGAGGACGAACAGCCCGACGAGCCCGACGATCAAGACGCTACTGAGTCGACGCCGGAGCCCGAGACGCCGCGGCCTGCCATCTCGCTTACGGTCGTCTATGACCCCGAGAACGCCAACGCCGGCATCACCACCATGGCTTCCACGCCCATCGAGGCAAAGTCGAGCGTCGAGAACGAGAACGCGACGCAGGTTGAGCTCGACACCGCGACCGCAAACGCACCCGCTATCGTCGAGACTGCAGATTCCGCGGCGATGCCGAAAGTGGGCATCGAATCAGTGCTCGGCACCGAACCCGTGCCCGTCGTCGAGGTGACGCCCGTCAATGAGCAGGCCTCCGCACCGGCGATGGTACCGGCCCCCGCACCCGCAACACCGACCATCCCCGAGGACTTCCCCGTCGATTTCGCAACCGAGGTCTTCTGCCCCGGCCCGTTGCTACACCAGCTGTCGACCTATCTCCCCTACGGCGCCGACACGCTCGGCATCATCGGCGAGTACTACTGGATCGCCCGCGAGCGCGGTACCATCGAGGCCGCGCGAAACCGCGCAAGCTTCCCCCTGCGCTACACGCAGGACGGCGAGCGCCACGAGGTTGCCGTGCGCATCCGCCGCAACACCACCGGCGGTCTCGGAGCCACCTGGACCATCGATAAAGTCGAAGAACCCGAGCAGTAACGACAAACGGCTCAAATCCAAATCAGGATTTGAGCCGTTTTTATTTGTTGATGTTGCGTAACCAACAGCGAGCGGGCCGCAAGTGCCCCAGGTTGCCGTGAAAGAGGAGCGACGCGTACTTCGGTACGCGAGCGACGGCTTGAACGGCAAGATGGGGTGCTTGCGACCCGCGCAGCGTCGAGCAGTTACGCGGTTTGGAAAACCGCGTAACGATCTAGTCGCGCGTCAGCTTACGGTGAATACGATGCGGCTGGGCTGCGTCCTCGCCCAGGCGCTCGATGCGGTTGGCCTGATAGGCCTCAAAGTTGCCCTCAAACCAATACCAGTTGCCCGGATTCTCGTCGGTGCCCTCCCACGCCAGAATGTGCGTGGCGACGCGGTCCAGGAACATGCGGTCGTGGCTAATGACCACCGAGCAGCCCGGGAACTCGAGCAGCGCCGCTTCGAGCGAGGACAGCGTCTCGACGTCGAGGTCGTTCGTGGGCTCGTCGAGGAGCAGCAGGTTGCCGCCCTGCTTGAGCGTAAGAGCCAGGTTCAGACGGTTGCGCTCGCCACCGGAGAGTACGCCGGCGCGCTTCTGCTGGTCCTGGCCCTTAAAGCCAAAGCTCGCCACGTACGCGCGGCTCGGAACCTCGGTCTCGCCGACCATCATGTGGTCCAGGCCGTCCGAGACGACCTCCCACAGGTTCTTATCGGGGTCGATGCCAGAACGGTTCTGATCGACATAGGAGATCTTGACGGTCTCGCCCACCTCGAGCTCGCCCGAAGTCAGCGGCTCCAGGCCCACGATGGTCTTGAACAGCGTGGTCTTGCCCACACCGTTGGGGCCGATGACGCCCACAATGCCGTTGCGCGGCAGGGTGAACGATAGGTCGTCGATGAGCACGCGACCGTCGAATTCCTTGTGCAGGTGATGGGCCTCGAGAACCTTGTTGCCCAGACGCGGTCCAACGGGAATGCGGATGTCGGTCCAGTCGAGCTTCTGGCTTGCGCGGGCCTCGGCCTCCATCTCCTCATAGCGAGCCAGACGGGCCTTGTTCTTGGCCTGACGGGCCTTGGGCGAGCTGCGCACCCACTCGAGCTCGGCCTCCATGCGCTTGGCGAGCTTGGCGTCGCGGTTGCCCTGCGCCTCGAATCGGGCGGCCTTGGTCTCCAGATACGTGGAGTAGTTGCCCTTGTAGGGATAAAGGTGACCGCGGTCGACCTCGCAGATCCACTCGGCAACGTTATCCAGGAAGTAGCGATCGTGCGTGACGGCAAGCACCGCGCCCTGGTAGTTGTGCAGAAA
>USHT01000045.1 GCA_900554455.1 uncultured Collinsella sp. | reverse complement strand
CTGGAGCTTCGATCTCACCACCGGCGAATTTCTGACGCTCGACAGTCTGGACGCGCAGCCCTCGACCGACAGCGCCCTCGGCGAATCGCTGACGCACACGCTGGCGATGGCGGTTCTGGAGCAGATCGACGCGCAGGGGCTGAGCGAGTATTACTTCGAGGACTACGCCTCCTACATCTTCGACCTTGCCGCCAACGCGAGCTTCTACTTCAACGGCAAGGGCTTGACCATCGTCTTCGACCCCGCCGTCATCGCACCCTATGCCGCCTCGGCGCAGAAATTCGAGATCCCCTACAGCCGCTTCTACAACGCGCTCGACAGCCACACACAGTCTCTGCTCAATGTGCCGCAGGACGAGATCATCATTGCGGACTATTACACCACCAAAACACTCTGGTCGTGGTTCAACATGACCACCCCGCCCGTGGACAGCGGCGCGCCCGGCATCACGGTGGACGGTCTTCCCCTCGCCCGCGTCACGCTGGGCGACGTGAACACGCTCGACGAGCTGCGCGCGCAGGGCTTTAAGGCCTTCTACGTGGCCATTGGCTGCCAGGGCGGCCGCCTTGCCGGTATTCCGGGCGAGGATGCCGAGGATGTGACCGTGGCCGTCGACTTCTTGCGCGAGGTCAACAGCGGCAAGATCGACGCACTGCCCGGCCGCACCATCGTGGTGGGCGGCGGCAACGTGGCCATCGACGTTGCCCGCAACGCCTGCCGTCTGGGTTCCGAGCATGTTGAGATGTTCTGCCTGGAGAGCGAGGCCCAGATGCCCGCCAGCGAGGAGGAGCGTCGCGAGGCCATTGAGGACGGTGCGCACATCAGCTGCGGTTGGGGGCCCAAGGAGGTCCATCTGGACGAGGCCGGTCGTGTGTGCGGTATCACCTTCAAGCGCTGCACGCGTGTCTTTGACGACGAGGGCCGTTTTGCGCCCGAGTACGACGAGAACGATCTGCGCCGTGTCGATGCCGACCGTGTCATCATGTCGATTGGCCAGTCCATTGTGTGGGGCGACCTGCTGGCTGGCTCCAAGGTGGAGCTCGGCCGCGGCCAGGGCGCCCTTGCCGATCCCCAGACCTATCAGACCGCCGAGCCCGACATCTTTGTGGGCGGCGACGTCTATACCGGTCCGAGCTTTGCCATCGATGCCATCGCCGCCGGTCACGAGGCCGCCGTGTCCATCCATCGCTTTGTGCAGCCGGGCTCCACGCTCACCATCGGCCGCAACCAGCGCCGCTACACCGCGCTCGACCGCGACGACGTTGTGCTCGAGAGCTACGATAACGCGAGCCGCGAGGTTGCGCATGTGGACCGCGAACGCGAGAAGGCCGCGCCGTTTAGCGAGTACGTTGAGACCTTTACCGAGGAGCAGGTGCGCGCCGAGACCGCCCGCTGCCTGGGCTGCGGTGCCTCAATCGTCGATCCCAACAAGTGCATCGGCTGCGGCCTGTGCACCACCAAGTGCGCGTTTGACGCCATCCATCTGGATCGCGACCGCCCCGAGTGCTCCACGATGATCAAATACGAGCAAAAGCTCCCGAGTCTCGGCAAGTACGCGCTCAAGCGTGCGATTAAAATCAAATTCGGGAAGAAGTAAGAAGCGCAACAAGCAGGAGAACGGCGTAGAGAGCGGTTGGACAGCGAGCGAGTCCCAGGCGTGGCGAGGTGCCTTGAAAGAGGAGGGCATAGGGCTTTTGCCCATGCCCGACGATTGAAAGGCAAGGTGCCGTGGCTCGGACGGTCGATTCTTGTTCGTTATCTATTTAAGGAGGCCGCTTTATGGCCGACAATCGCAAGCGTGCGCCTCGTGGCGGCAAACAGGCTGCTTCTGGCTCGCGTCCGGGTCGCCGCAACGACCGCACTGCCGCTCCCAAGGGCCAGCGCGAGCGCTCACAGGCTGCTCGCCCGCAGCGCGAGCGTAGCCGCGATAACGTCCAGGTTCCCAAGGGCGAGTTTATCGAAGGTCGCCGTGCTGCCGCCGAGGCACTGCGCACTGGTTTTCCCATCAAGTGCGCGCTCATTGCCGAGGGCGGGGAGCGCGATGCCGCCTTGTCGCGCCTGGTCGACGACCTCAACGCCGCGGGTGTCCGCATTAAGTATGTGCAGCGCGCGCAGCTCGACGCACTGTCGAGCCATGGCGCCCACCAGGGCATTGCGCTTGAGGTTGGCAACTTCCCCTATGCCGATGTCGCCGATATTCTCGACCGCGCAGGCGAGGGCCCGGCACTTGTCGTGGTGCTCGACCATGTGACTGACGACGGCAACTTTGGTGCCATCGTGCGCTCCGCCGAGGTTGTGGGTGCGGCCGGCGTCATCATCGCCAACAAGCGTGCCGCCGGCGTGACCGTGGGCAGCTACAAGACTTCAGCCGGCGCCGTCATGCATCTGCCTATCGCGCAGGTGCCCAACATCGCCCGTGCGCTCGACGATCTTAAGGCCGCTGGCTTTTGGGTGGGCGGTGCCTCCGAGCACGCCGAAGGCAGTTGCTGGGATGCTCCCTTCGAGGGCCGCGTGGCGCTCGTCATGGGCTCCGAGGGCGACGGCATCTCGCGCCTGGTGCTCGAGAAATGCGACTTTTTGACCAAGCTTCCCCAGCGCGGCATGACCGAGAGCCTCAATGTTGCCCAGGCGACCACGGCGCTGTGCTTTGAATGGCTGCGCCGCAACGCTGGCGAGCTCATGGGGGAGGAGTAGCGCATGTCCAAGAAGAACCGCGCCAAGTCCAAGGCCAAGCGCTTTGGCGAGGGCTCGGCCAAGCCGATTGTTTCGGCCGCGACCTATGGCGTGGGCGGCAATGCGTTTGCGCAGGCCATCGCCGACCCGGTCTCGACGGTGCACTCCAACAAGCCCGAGCTGCTGGTGGTCGATGGTTACAACGTGATCCACTGCACGCCGCGCTACGAAAAGCTCGTGTACGACCATTCCGACGATCCGTATTCCAGCGACGTTCACGATATGGCGCGCACCGCCCTCATCAACGACGTCGCCGCCTTTGCCCAGGGCCGCTATGAGGCCGTGGTCGTGTTCCTGCCGGCCCGCGGCGTTCGCATCGAATTTTCGCCGACGGGCGTATCGGCCGATACCGTGGTGCAAAAGCTCTGCATCGAGGCACGCGAGGAAGGTCGCGCGTGCTCCGTGGTATCGAGCGACGGCACGATCCAGGCCGTCGTCATGGGCAAGGGCGTTACGCGCATCTCGAGCCGTATGCTGGTAGACGAGATCAAACAGATCGATAACGACGTTCACGAGGCAGAGGAAGCTCCCCAGATTAAGATGACTCTGGGCAGCCGCCTGAGCCCCGATGCCCTGGCCAAGCTCAAGGCCCTGCGCGGGAGGTAGGGAAGTTGGCGGGGCAATGCTGCCTCGCTAACTCCATTCAGCGATGTCGATCATTCTTTCGAGGCGCCACGTTAGCGCCTTTTTTAGATATGGCAGCCTTGCCGTGAGCGCGTCGTTTCTGGAAAGAATCTCGATTGCCTCGTCAACGAAGCCTTCGAGTTTGTCGCCGTCAAACCAGCCCATGTCCTCGACGAGCAACATTTGTTTGGCGGGGCTTGAATGAAATTGTGCGCTGGTAAAACTGTGCTCTCCCGCCCTAAGCTCCTCTAGTGATATGTTGCACCAGAGCGATGAGCCCGAATCGAAGATGGGGGCAGGTCTGCAAGCTTGCGTGTTTACGTTTCGCACGAGGCCGAAGTTGCGCCAATGACGATCGTAGTTGGCAATGATGTCGTCACATACGATCATGCGGTCAAGGGCATCCTTGACGCCTGTCACCCCGAGCTCCTCGCAGTTTGCTACATATCGCTCGTAGTCGGTTAGCCGTTCATCTGCATTTGCGTGCTGGTTTACATAGAACGCAGGGACATACTCTTCTTCATCAGTTAAGAAGACATCGCATGTGCTCAGGGCGGAAGTGCCCGTGCCCTCGAGCGAGTAAGGCGCATAATCGCAGGTGTTTAGGATGCGACGGTGGAGCGCGGTCGCCATCAGCTCGTTATAAGGTTCTTGGTCCAGGTGCGCTCCTGCCTTATGCAGAATTCGACGTTCGCCCTCGCACGTCCAGTACTTTTGAAGATTGCCGTCCGAGGTGTTATCGGGCTTTGCGGCAGCCGCTTTTCCCTCTGGGGCAAAGGGTGCAATGGACAGCGAGACGTCATCAAAGGCGTTATTGAAGAAGTTGATATCCTCCCAGGTGAGACCGGAACCTTGGGGCCTAATCCAATACTGGTCGGATAAGGAGAGGCCGAGATTTCGCTGGACGAGTTCATCGGGAACATCGACTGCGGCTTCTGCAAGCAGGGAGGCTAGCCCAATGCGTGCGAGCGGGATACCGCGGCCGCGCCACCAGATGCGGAAGGAGTCTAGCGATATGGGGCTATTAGGGCCAAATACTCCAATAGGGGCGTGGGCGTAATCGATGTCGGCACCGATGTGGGTAAAGTCTTTTCGCGATGTACTGTAGACCAGCTGAGCGACTTCGTACGTGCGGTTCATGAGGGTGAACGCGATCTCGCTCTTACCGTGGCCGCGGCGGGGACGTCCCCCCGTTTTGGTCACAGAGCGGAGTCGCGTGTCGACGCTGTCTTTGTCGATGAGCCATACACCAGAAGCCTTGCGGGCCTCAAGTGCTCCGTTTTTTATGAGCTCCTGCACCCTGCGCGGGGTGATGTCGAGTAGTTCGGCTGCTTCCTTCGTGGTCAACATCGCGGAACCCTTCGCCAGAACGAATAGTTTTATCTGTTCCATTGTAATTAATACTATTCGTTCTGGCGAATAGTTTTAAGATTGAGGGCGAACTGACAGAAATGAACGGGCCTGGTACCTGTTGTTGCTGGATTTTGCATATTTGTATAACGCCGTGCGGCCTGTTGCGCCCCGTCCGCAATTCCTTTATTCTTAACAGGCTTCGCGCGAAAGCGCCAAGTGTGCCAGTGTGGCGCAACGGTAGCGCAACTGATTTGTAATCAGTGGGTTGCAGGTTCGATTCCTGTCACTGGCTCCATGAAAGAAAAAGCAGGTCAGAGTGTTTTTCCCTCTGGCCTGCTTTCTTTTTTATGGCTGCCGTGTGCAATGGGCTGTGCAACGATATGTGCAATAAAAGCCGTTTTGGGTCATTTACGATTCTCGCCGACTCCACAAACTCATCACGTAATTACTGTTACACCTTTCGGCCTTTGTTTAAGTCGAGCTCGCGCACCTTTCGATCAATCATGTGTTGTTCACGCTTCGCCGACCGCGCTTTGCGACGCTCACGCTCCTCGTGAGTCTTCGTACAAAAGGAGCTTTGCTTATTCGTCTCTCGCCTTGGCTTTGAGAGTTCTTTCTGGGCAGCCTCCGCGCTTGTCAGCGCATGCATCGTTTGCTGACGAATTTTGTAGGGATGTTTGCAGAGATCGCAGGTGCGCCAAGGCTGATCGCTTTGAAGATACTCTAAAAGTTGGATACTAAATGCTCTGGTTAAACTTCCCACGAGCTGCTTTCTGGGTTCTGAGCTGATACTGGTCATTTTTCGGAGTATTGGATTCTGGATGAGATGAGTCTCCTCCGGATACGGCGAGATTGAGAGGTCCAAAAAAGCGGCAAGTGGCTCTTCGAGGGCTTCAAGGTACCGAGATGCCGCAATTCTCGCCCCAAGAATATCCGGAGGCAGCTCTTCTTCGCTGGTATTTAGATAAATCTTGGTCGGCATTTCGCAGGCAATAAAAAGCTGGCCAAATCTAGCCATGATGCATTTGCTACTCGGCAGCTTACTTAGTAGGGTGATCGTTGCATCGTATGCCTTTGAGTTAAAGGCAGCTTTACACGCAAATAGAAGGGCGGCAACTTGCATGATGGTGAGGGTTGTGACCAGATCATTGGCTAAGATAATCTGTTCGTCCTTCTTTCGGACGCCTTTCATCAGGTTTGCGATTTCGGTGCCGGCCGAACAGTCTTTTCCTTTGAAATGGTTAAACAAAGAAAATTCTAAAGTGTCTTCAATAGTGGAACTTCTTGCTGAGGCATTCAATGAGTCTCTCCAACAATCAAGCCCGTCACCCACCGGGTTGTCTGAGAATTTGTCATTTGATGCAAACCGCTTTTCGACAAGTTCGAACTGATTGGCATAAGGCGACACCGGAAGACCGTATGCCTCAATAAATCGTTTGACCTCGCCGAGATCATTCGTGTTCAAATTGAGCAAAGCTCCTGTCGCAAAGCCATCCGGTAAGCCATAGGCTTTTTTGCCTGCCTTGCATAGGAACGCAGGACTTTCTGATCCGCCGATGTTAACGCTGATCAGTTTTGCCATCGGAAGCGTCCATGGAGTTGGGCTGTTGATGTTTGTGGGAACTTTTACTTTTGCGGTTGCCATATGTGCTCCTTTAACTGCTGGAATTCTCTAAACCACGTTCTATTAAAAATAATATTTAATACCATTCCGCAGGTCAACTATTGTGTTCTATGTGTACTCCATGAACGAAAGGGTTATATATGGAAGACAGGGACTTCAAAAAGATGAATGCCATCTCTCGTAAAGCGTGGTGTCGTGATTTGCACGCGCTGCCGTCCGCATATGTCACCTCGCGTGATATCGCCAAACTGTTGAACGTTTGCAAGACCAAGTCTATACAGATTCTTAAAGCTGCCGGTGGCGTGAAGATTGCCGGTGTCTGGCGCGTGGACAAGGCCGATTTAATCATGTACCTGGCCTCTATGGAGGAGGGCACCGATGTGCTCTAAGACGATTGCCGAGGCACTGGCGGATGCGTTGCCCGCCGACGGCGGCGGCACCGTAATGATCTCAAACGAGAAAGACATGATGAACGTGGTGAACAATATGAACGTTGATTCATCTCCCACCCCCATCCTCGATATCAAGACGGTTATTAGTGCTGAGGAGTATATGCAATTGATAGGTCAACATAGCAATCCCCCTATCGTTCAAAAGGGGAAGGTGGAAGATGCTCCCAAGCTGATCGAAGATGGTGTGGCGCGACTGCTTGCGGATATGACTGAACCGCAAAAGGAGAATCGACGATCCATGACGGTAGGCGAAAAGTGGCTGTGGGTGGTTGAAAATGACCAAGATTCTGCTGCTATAGAGGCGGCTGCTACCGCTATCTGTTGTGGAGATAAATACCTTTTTGCAAGTGCAAAGAAGATGGTGTCCGCTTGGGATAGCGCCAACCTATACGGTCCTAATAGCAAGGACAGGACCTTGGACGCATATCGTGGGGCGCAGAATCTGTTGATAGCGTACTTGGGCTATTCGGATTCTCCGACAGAGGTGGACATGCTTTTCGAATTGCTAGACGATCGACGCATCAATAAGCGTATGACTATTCTTTCATCAGAATATACTGGCAATGAGCTTCGAAAACACTATCTGAGTATCGGCGCTAAGGTTAAGCATGTGGAGGCACTGTTTTCGTGTCTAAAGAAAACTGTGCATTCAGCATCAGGTTGATAGTCGCTTAGCGATATGGATTATTGGACCCAGTTCGCTGGGTCTTTTTATGGCTGGCCAGAGCGGCACGCGTAAATTGACCAAGATGCTCTTCGCCGA
>USHT01000044.1 GCA_900554455.1 uncultured Collinsella sp. | reverse complement strand
TGCCCTTATCGTGGCCGCCGAGCAGCAAGATCACATCGTCATCGGGAAATGCCGTCAGCGCCTTCTCGACCGCATCGGTGTTGGTCGCCTTGGAATCGTTGACGTAGCGCACGCCGTCAATCTCGCCACACGGCTCCACGCGGTGCTCGAGCGGCTGGAACGAGGCCAGACCGCGGCAGACACCATCGATATCGGCACCGACTGCCAGGGCAGCCGTGGCAGCGCACAGGGCATTGATAACATTGTGATGGCCCGAGATCTTGAGCGCGGATGTAGCGATGAGCGGGGTCTCGACACCCTTCAGACGCACAATCATCTTGCCATCGCGCACAAAGGCGGCATCCTCGCCCTCAGGCTCGTCAAAGGCAACCTTGCAGATGCGACGACCCGGCGTGTAGATGTACTCATCGAACTCGTGAATGCCGGCGTCTTCGACGTCGACAACCGCCAGATCGTCATCGACCATATTGTCAAACAGTTTGATCTTGGCAAGCGCGTAGTTCTTATGGCTCTTATGCCAGCCCAAGTGGTCGGGAGTGATGTTGAGCAGCACCGCCACGCGGGGGTGGAGCTCGGTTGTCGTAGCAATCTGATAGCTCGAGAGCTCAGCCACAAACCACTCGTTGTGGGCTCGACCGTCAATCTCGTTGACCGGCGGCTCGCCGATGTTGCCGACAGCAACGCTGGCCTCGCCGGCAGCCTTGAGCAGATAATCAGTCAGCGACGTGGTGGTCGTCTTGCCGTTGGTGCCCGTGATGGCAATCCAGTTATCGGGCGACAGGCGATAGGCAAACTCGGGCTCACCCATAATCTGGGCGGCATGCTCGCGCCCGGCCTTAAAGAAGCCCGAGAACTCCGAGATGCCCGGGCACGTCACGCATACGTCATAGGCGCCCTCGACCTGTTCGGTCCCATAGACAAACGACGCACCAGCAGCCTCGAGCGCACGCGTGGCGTCATTGGGCGCAGAGGTGCCGCCGCCATACACGGTAACGGCGCTTACGCGCTCGGGATGTGCCAGCGCCCAGCGGGCGACATCGAGACCGGATTTGCCCTGACCCAAAACGAGCAGGCTAAAGACATCAGCAAGAGGCATGAAAGACCACTATCCCAACTGGAAGAACAGGGCAAGGCCAACGGCACCAAAGGCCGCAGCGATAATCCAAAAACGGACGACGACCTTGGTCTCGGCCCAGCCCTTCTTTTCGAAATGATGATGGATGGGCGCCATAAGGAAGACGCGCTTGTGCGTAAAGTGGAAGTAGACAACCTGAATCATGACCGACAGGGTCTCAACGATAAACAGGCCGCCGATGATGAGGGAGACGACCTCGGCGTTGGTCATGATGGACGTGCAGGCAAACGCAGCGCCCAGGGCAAGCGAGCCGGTATCGCCCATAAAGATGCTCGCCGGATAGCAGTTGAACCACAGAAAGCCCAAGCAGGCGCCGGCACACGCGGTGCAGAAGATGGACAGGTTCACGTCTCCGTGCAAAAACGCCATGGCGGCCATGGCGAGCATGGCAATCATGGAGGTGCCGCCAGCAAGACCGTCAAGGCCATCGGTCAGGTTCACGGCATTAGAAAGACCGGCGATCATCAGCCAGCAAAAGACAATGTAGAGCCACGGGAACGAAAGGCCGCAGATGGTGGTCGAAAGAACACCGAGGTCAATCGTCAGGCCGCCGGGAAAACGAATCTCGGGGGCAACGCCGCACCAGTTGACGGCAAGCACCGTAAAGGTGACACAGATAATGGTTAGGCCGATCATCTTGGCATGGGGCGTCAGACCGAGAGAGCGCCCATGCGTAACGGAGGTCAGGTCGTCGATCAGGCCCAGCACGCCGGTCGCCAGCGTGGCAAGCAGCACGAGCACGAGCTCGGTGGTGAGCTTGCCCATCAGCAGGCAGGCCAGCGAGATCGCGACGAGGATGACAACGCCACCCATGGTGGGCGTTCCCTGCTTAACCAAATGACGCTTGGGGCCGTCGGCACGAACCTGCTGGCCGATACCCTCGACCTTGAGCAGCTTGATCCACCACGGCATGAGCAGCAGCGCAATGGCAGCGGCGATGCCAAGCCCCAAAAAAGCCTGATACGTTGGATACGAGGGATTGCCGAACATGGGCTAGCACACACCTTCCACAAAGCGGTCGAGCTCAACAAAGCGGGAACCCTTGACCAGTACAACATCATGTTTTTCAAGCGCGCCGCCCATGCGGTCGAGCACCTGCTGATAATCGGAGAACACCTGGATGCGGTCCTCGTCCATGCCCATCATGCGCGCGGCATCGGCCATAAGCTGGGCCAGCTCACCACCCACGCACGCCAGCATGTCGAGCTTCTTGGCGGCGGCATAGGCGCCCACGAGCTCATGCATGCGAGGAGCCTCATCGCCCATCTCGCCCATCTCGCCCAGGATCGCCATGCGAGACCCCGTGCACGAAAGCGAGCACAGTAGATCGAGGCCAGCAGCCATGGATTCGGCACTGGCGTTATAGGAATCGTCGATGACGCGGGCACCGCTCTTGGCGCGCTTGATCTCCTGGCGGTGACCGGTGATCGTGAGGCCCCTAAAAGCAGCATCGATCTGCTCGGGCGTCACGCCCAGGCGATAGGAAACCGCGGCGGCCTTAACGGCATTAGGAACGGACTGCACGCCGGGGATGGCAAGCATGGTATCGATCGTCTCACCCTGGCCAAAATCGAGCGTAAAGACCGGACGTCCCTCGTCATCAACACGAATGTCGCGGGCACGGACCTCATCGTCGTCCGAGACGCCGGCCAGCATAACGTCGATACCAGCAGGCTGGGCGAACGTATCGCGAATGAACGGCGTAAAGTCGTCCTCACCGCCCAAAACCAGCAGCGGCAAGAAGTCGCCGGCGGCGCACATACCCTGGACAATCTCAGCCTTAGCGCGGGCGATGTTCTCGCGGCTGCCCAAAATGCCGATGTGAGAGGTACCAATCTTGCTCACGATGGCAAGGTTGGGATTGGCGGACTTGGACAGGCGCTCAATCTCGTGGAAATGGTTCATGCCCATCTCGAGCACCAGGACCTCGGTATCGGCCGGAGCGGAAAGCACCGTGAGCGGCATGCCGATCAGGTTATTGAAATTGCCCTTGGTGGCCCAGACACGATAGCGCTTGGCGAGCACGGCGGCGAGCACGTCCTTGGTCGTCGTCTTGCCGATGGAACCGGTAATGCCAACGACCAGGCAGCCAAGCTCCAGGCGATACGTGTGCGCCAAACGCAGCAGAAACTCCTCGGGATCATCGGTCAGCAGGATGGCGCACCCCTTGTCCTGCGCCAGCGAGACCAGCTCGGCCTCGGGCTCACGCGTCATCACGACGGCGCCGGCACCCGACTGGACGGCACGGGAAGCAAAATCATTGCCGTCGACGTTTTCACCGGGAAAGGCGACGAAAATCGTCCCTTCCTCGACCTGGCGCGAGTCGATAACGCACCCGCGGCATACCCGATCGGCTTCTCCCGTCACGGTTCGGGCCCCTGTTGCGGCCGCGAGGTTGTTGACGGCGATCTCTATCATTGCAGCTCCCCTGTAAACCTAATAATGCTATCGGCGTATTGTATCCCAGCGCCGCGCATGCGTGGTGCAGGGCATGTGAACACCCCTCATATGGGACAACAAACCACGCCCCAAAGATTGTAACCCCCTACTTCGTGTGCGGGATACCCAGCACGTCGAGCGCGTTGGCCATAATGGACTGGAACGGCACCGCAGCGGCATCCGAGCCGCTCGGCGTTCCGTCGAGCGTGATATAGCACAGCACCTTGGGCGATTGTGCCGGTGCAAAGCCCATAAAGGACGACATGTAGTTCTCCTTGAGGTAGCCGCCGTTCTCGTCGGCACGTTCGGCCGTACCGGTCTTACCCGCCACGTCATAGCCGTCAACCGCGCCGCCAACGCCCGTTCCCTCGGACACGACCGTCTGCATGCACGATGTCACCTGGGATGCGGCATCCTCAGAAATCGCGCGCTCGCCTTCGCCCCAGTCCTTCTCGTCGCCTTTGCTGGACTTATAGAAGTGCGGGGTCATCATCACGCCGCCGTTGGCGATGCCGCCCACGGCACGTGCGATCTCAATTGGCGAGACGGACAGTGCCTGTCCAAAGCTCATCGAGCCCAGCGTGGCGCCGTCATACTGGTCACGCTCCTTGACGATACCCAGGCTCTCTCCCGGAAAATCGACACCCGAGCTGTGACCGATGCCCCACTTGTCCACATAGGCGGCAAAGTCGTCGGCACCGATCTTGCGCCCCACTAGGACAAAGCCCACGTTGGACGAACGGCGCATCATCTCGCGCACATCCATGGTCATGTCATAGTCGCGCTTGTCGGCATCGGTGACGGTATCGTCGCCCACCTTGATGCTCGCCGGCACCTCAAACGACGTACTCGATCGCACGACGCCCAAGTCGAAGCCGGCGCCCGCCACGAGCGTCTTAAAGACCGAGCCGGGCTCGTAGGCGTCGGTGACCAGGCGCAGATTCATATCCTCGGTCTTGGCATTCTCCAGATCGGTCTGGTCGTAGGTCGGGTACGAGCAGGCTGCCAAAATCTCGCCTGTCGTAGGATCGGTGACCAGCGCCGAGCCGTTCTTGGCCTTAGTCTTCTCAACTGCCTCTGCCAGGGCATCCTCGGCCGCACGCTGGATATTGACGTCGAGCGTCGTCACGATATCAACGCCGTCGACCGCAGCCACCTTTTTATAGGCACCGCCCGCGATATAGCTGCCGTCCCTCGCGCGCTCGCGTACGAGAGAACCGTTCGTGCCGGTCAGAAGCTTGTTGTATTGCTTTTCGAGACCCGTCAAGCCGTCGTTGTCTACATTCACTACACCCAGCACCTGCGATGCCAGATTGCCGTATGGATATACGCGCTTCATGGCCTGCTCAAAAAGCACGCCGGGCAGGTTCTTCTTCTCCAGCGCCGCAACATCGTCTTCGTCCACCTGGCGCTTGATATACACCCAGGTTCCATCGGACTCAACGAGCTTGCGGCAGGTCTTTTTATCGATTCCAGTTGCCTTGACCAGCGCCGACACCGTCTTGTCAACATCCTCGACAAGCTGCGGGTTCACGGCGATGTTGCGACATTCGACCGACGACGCCAGCACGTTACCATTGCGGTCGTAGACGGTGCCGCGTTTGGCATAGAGGGTCTGCGCAAGCAGGCGACGCGCATCGGCACGCTCGCGCAGTTTATCGGCTTCGACAACCTGATAGTCAGCAAGGCGAAAGACGCCCAAGCCCAAGCCAAGCCCAATGAATCCCATGACGGCTTTGCGGCGAGGCAGAGGCGTGCCTGTGAGCCATTCGGTCGACGAACTCTTGCGCGACCTGGTGTTATGCACTTGAGGGCCGCCCGAGCCGCGAAGTCGCGACGCCGGGTCGTTGCCACGGGACCGCCCGGCGTTGTAAGATTGCCGACCCGTTCCTTGATAACCAGAACGTCCCCGCGACGAGGGACGTCCAGAACCGCGGCCCCCATCGGAACCGCGGCGATAGTCATTTGTCATACTCAGCTACCGTCTTGCTACTGAGCGGTCGCGGTCGCGTTGGCGCCCGCGGCTGCATCCTGCGAAAAGTCAAGTGTAACGCTCTCGCTGGGCTCCACCATGCCATAAGCGCCCGCAAGGTCGCGAATGCGCGTGTCGGCGCCATAGACCGAATGCATGACCTCCAGGTCGGAGCTCTCATCGGTCGCTTTTTCGAGCGTGTTGGTAAGCTCGGCGTTGCTGTTGAGCACCTGGGCCGTAACGCCGGCGAGCGCCACGCGGGCGACGCCAATCGTCATGAAGATAACCGCAATGATGCAAAACGTTTTAAGAACGCTCATGAAAACCGGGCTTACCGCCTGGTTTGCCTGACGGCCCGCGCCCGTGTAGACATCAAAGCGCGGCGTGCGCTGCTCACGGGGAGCAACGGGGGCCTGCGGCGTCTCACGATAGGCGGGCATGGCGTTCATATCATAGGCGAGTGCTGCGCTTGAAGTGTTGTAGCCCATGATATGCCGCCTCCCATCCCGAGTACGTTGGTAGTGTGTTTAAGCTTCGTTTATGGTGCGAGCGGGAGGTCCAATATCGCGCGGTCGCGCCTACAGACGCTGCGCCACGCGAATTTTGGCTGATCTCGCCCGAGGGTTGCGCTCAACCTCATCAGGCTGGGCAACCAAGGGTTTGCGGGTGATGACCTTGAGTATCGGCACGTTGCCGCACACGCACACCGGAATCTCCGGCGGACACGTGCACCCCTGGCTCATCTCCTTAAAGTGGTTCTTTACGATACGGTCCTCGAGCGAGTGATACGAGATGACGCAGATACGTCCGCCCGGGTTGAGCCACCTGGTGGCGGCATCAAGCCCTCGTTCGAGCACATCGAGCTCGTGATTGACCTCGATGCGAATGGCCTGGAAACTTTTCTTGGCCGGGTGTCCGCCATGCCGACGAGCGGCAGCCGGGATACCCGCCTTGATGATCTCGACAAATTGGCCGGTGGTTTCGATCGGTTCTTGCTCGCGGCGGCGCGCGATCTCGCGCGCGATCTGCGAGGCGAACTTCTCTTCGCCGTAGACGCGTAGAATCCGGGCGAGGTCGTGTTCGTTATAGGTGTTGATGACCTCAGCTGCGTTTAAGGTGTTATTACCCGGATCCATCCGCATGTCCAATGGGGCGTCCTCGTTATACGAAAAGCCCCTGCCAGGGATATCGAGTTGCGGCGACGAAACGCCCAAATCGAACAGGAAGCCATCGACCCCGGGCACCTCGGCCGAGCAAAGTAGCTCGTCCAAGTCGCCGAAGTTGCCCTTCAGCAGCTGGTGCGGAACGCCGGGAACCTCGCGGTCCAGACGGGCGCCAGCGGCCTCGAGGGCCATGTCGTCCTGATCGACGCCGAGCAAAAGGCCCGTCTCCCCCACCTGCGCGGCCATCTTTACCGAATGGCCGGCACCGCCAAGGGTGCAATCGCAGACAACGGAGCCGCTCTTTAGCCGCAGCGACTCAAGCACTTCGCCGAGCATGACAGGTTCATGCCGATATTCTTGTGTCAAGATCCCACGCTCCATCCGTTACCCGTGCCTTGCCCTTACGAGAAGAAGAGGTCCAGCAGGGCCTCATCGTCATCGTCCTCATCGGCCGCGGCGCGATCCCAAACCTCAAGGTGGTCGTAGTTGCCCACAACCGTGACCTCGCGGTCGAGGTTCGCCTGCTTGCGGAGAGGCTCGGAAAGACCGATACGACCGGCGCTGTCCACGTCCATCGACGTGGTGCGCTTGTTGATCGCCCTCATGAGCTTCTGGTCGTTAATGTCACGCGGGTTAAAACCCTCGTGGCCCTCACGACCCGCGAAGAGTCCTTCGACCCACTTATCGAAGGCCTCGGCAGAGAACACGTACAGAGCATCGACATCCAGGGCTTTGAACACGCGAACGTGCTCTCCAAGCTCCTCGCGAAGGGGTGCAGGCAGGGACAGACGACCTTTTGCATCGAGATTGCGCTCGTATGCACCAGTCATTCCCATGTGCGCCCTCCCCTCGGTTACTCAGATGGCACGTACGCGGG
>USHT01000043.1 GCA_900554455.1 uncultured Collinsella sp. | reverse complement strand
TTTGGGCGAGGCAATCGTCTTGGTGGCGTGGCTTGTAATCATGTTTGTCTGCAAAAACGCGCTGATGAACCCTATCGTCTTTGCTATGTCGCTTGGCTTTGGGGTTTTGGCTTTTGCGGCGGCTTCGATTTCGGCTGCCATGTCCGATAAGCAGTCCACGGTCAAAAGCACGACCGAAATCCATTATTTGCCGGTCGCATCCAGCTGTGCCTACTTTGTCGTTGCCCTTCTGGCCAACACGTACTTTGTGTTTGCGGCATATGGGTGGGGCGGCAGCACGATTCCAGTCGTCGTAAACGTTGTCCTTCTTGCTGTGCTTGTCCTTGTGCAGATGGGTCTGGGCTTCAATGGCCGCCAGGTTGACCAAAAGGTTGCTGCCGTGGCCGCAAAGACGGTTCAAACGGCGCAGTTCGGATCGTATGTGGGACAGCTCCTCGCCGTGGCGCAGGACGCTCAGGTCAAAGCCGAACTCAAAGCGCTTAAGGATGACATCTCCTTTAGTTCCAACATGTCGCAACCCCATGTTCAAGAGATCGAGCGACAGTTCTCCGCCGCGCTTGAGGCGGTCTCGAATTCCATGAGTGCCGATGAGCCGGCAGATGTTACGGTTGGCCTTGTCCATGATGCGCGCAATATCTGGAAAAAGCGCAATGCGGCGCTGACCGCTGTCAAATAAGGGCTCGCGCTGCTTTTTGCCAGGGCACTTTGATGGTTGAAGTGGGGGAAGCTATTGGAAATCAACGGTATAACTTGTGAGGGCTGCGGCAGCACCGATGTCGAGTTTGACCCCGCAACTCGAAAGGTTCATTGCAACCAGTGCGGTCGCGAGATGTACTATTCGCGGGCGCGTCTGGGGGCCACGGGCAAAATCGCGTTTGCCAAGGACAATGCCATCAAGTTTTTTAAGGGTGGTAACTTTCCGGAGGCCCGCAAATTTGCCGCGGACGTGCTCAATATGATGCAAGACAACGCGGCAGCACAGTTTATGGTTGCGTACTGCGATGAGTTTTGCGAAGGTCTTTCGGGTTCGATGACGGTTTTCTTTAAAAGGGCCGAAGATATCCCTCTCGAATATGACGAAGTGCGTGACTTGATCGACTTGTTTGAGTCGACGCTCTACAACATGCGTGACTTTGAGGTTCAGATGGTATCGCTCGTGGTCGCCAATATGCAGAGCATGGAGGATCGGTCTCGGCTTGAGAGCTTTATCGATGCTGTGTGCCCGTTCTGCATAGCGCGGTATGCTTCGGAAGACTTTATGACCGCAGAGCGGGAGAGCTTCTATCAAGATATCGCCGCCAACTGCAACATACCCAAGACGTGTCTCGCACTACTCAAGGGCATTAGAGAGAACCCCGGGTCCCCCTATAAAACTGGTTCGTTTGCGTTACGAAGAAGGACCTCGTACTTTCTCGAACACTATGTGGAGCCCGTCGGGCGCATCGTCAATTCGATGAAGGCAAGCCAATACAAACAGAAGTTTCTCGTGGCCTATCAGCAGGTGTCCGAGCAATACCGAAGCATGGCCTCTCAATAAAGCGGATGGCGAGTGCTTACTCGCTTAAAGCTATTGGATGATCTAAACAGTTCAAACTGAAAGGTGGTACAGATGAGTGATTCGGGATTAGATACTGCCCTTATCGAGCGCAGGATCGCCGCTATTGGAACAAAAGTTGACCAGATGACCACGAAGGTCGATAAGGTCGAATCCCAAATGGAGGAAGTGCGGAAGGACCTTAAAAAGCTCCGAAAGGACTTTCTCGAGATGATGCTCGAACAGCGTCGTACCGCCGCACTTGAGCAGGCGACTACGGAGCTCGTGAGCGTCCGGCAGGAGATGGACAAGAAGTTCGGCAACTACTCGGTGGTTCGAAACACCATGGTCGGTATTCTCCAGGCAACCGATGCAGCGCTCGTGCGCAAGGCGACGATTTCGACGGTCTCCGAGGAGTTAATGATTTCTACCCCGGACTACTGGCTGGCGCCTGTCCTGGTTGCCCTTGCGGCATGGATCAACAACAACCGAGATCTTGCAGAGCGCGCAATACGCGAGGCTGTCAAACGTGACAACGAGCACACGTCGCTTGCGATGGCTCTGATCTGCAGACGTAATAACCGCACGGCTACGTGCTACGAATGGCTAGCACGCTACTTCTCGACGCAAAACGCCGCCCGCATCGATGCCGATGCGATGGTCTACATCGATGCTTATATCAACGGCATCTTCGGAACCGACGAAAAGCACCTGTGCGACGACTATATGGCGGGCTGGATCGAGCAGATCAGAAATCAGAGCCCTGAGTTCGAGAATGAGCAGTCAGAGTCATGGGCGGAGTACTTTACCGGCTACGAGGAGGATATGAGCTCGAGATATCCGGCACTCAAGGTGGTGGTCAAGGAGTTTGACTACATCAATAAGTATCTCGGAAAAGTCGAGGCAATCGAGAGCATCTCCAATGACTTCGCCGACCTCAAGGCTTCTGATGTTGACGAGAGGACGCTTGCCGAGCAGGTTGACAGGCATCTGATGGAGCTCGTTAACTCCGATGACTCCAAGGAGCGAAATTTGCGCCGCCAGGAGGAGTATCTTCTTGCGGTCAAGGCGTTTGGCGGAGACGTGGAGCGCGCCCGAGAGCTCGTCAATCGTCGCCGTGATGAGAAGCGTCAGCAGACGATGAATATCATCGACCAGATGACACGCTCGATGCGCGACCAGAGTGCGTCTGTGGATGTGCATAAAAAGAAGACCGCGATTCAGTTTTTGGGTTCCTATATCAACGGTGGTTTCAACCGGTATCGCAAGAGCGCTGTCCCCGAATTTCCGCAGGCGATCACCCTTGACTTCGACGGATGGACAAGCAGAGCGGTCACCGGCGATGAGGGCAATGCGCTGCGCGGCGATTATGTTCGCTATGTCGGTGAAGAGAAGAAAAAGGAGCTCGCTGAGCTTGATGTCAAGGTTGCGAAGGGCAACAAGAGCCACAAGATAGCGGCCGTTGTCCTCGCTGTTTTGGGAGTAGCTTGCTTTGCGTTTGTAAACCAGGTTATTGGCATTCTGCTTCTTGCGGGGGCTGGCTATTGTCTAGTAAAGACGGGCCTCTCGAGCAAGCAGCGCGCTGCGGAGGCAGAAGAGATTGAGGCCAAATACTCCAAACGCATCCAGGAAGGCTGTTCCGAGATCGATCTGGCGCTTAATCAGTGGAAGAGCGCGAAGGAAGCGGCGGCCGAGCGCAGCGACCTGCTTAAGCTCGATAAGGTTGCCTAGCCGATAGGATTGACTCGATAACCATGAATGGAGTGAAATAGATGACTGATGAAGTGACTGATTTCGACCATAACGATGCCGCGATGCAGGACTTCGATGCATTGAGCGAGCTCGATAGTCTGTTTGAAGAGGACGAGCGACTGAAGCAAGCTGAGAACAATGTTTTGACTCAAAATCTCTCAGGCTTTGCAAACTGCTTTCCCGATTGGGATTTGCATCCGCCGGTAGCGTAGAAAAGCGCTTGAAACACAAGCTGCGATCATTTGGAAACATCGATGTTTCTGCGGGCTAGAAGCCATGGGGCTTTTGGCCCGCTGTCTTTCATATGCCGGTCGGCGGCATAGGGCATCAACCGTATTCTAGGTTCTTGGATGCCAGGCCGACTCGCTTCGGATCGGGCGCTACACTAACTTTCTCGAGACTACCAATCTGACAGGGCCTCGTCCGCGTGTGGACGGGGCCCTTTTGCGTGGCCTTTTATGTCTGCTATACTGCTAGCACGTAGAAAGGAGCCGCTATGGGAACGGCAATGGTGCAGCTCAACACGCGAATTGATCCTATGCTCAAAGCTGGTGGCGATGCGGTCCTAACTCGCAATGGGTTGGGGCCGAGCGATGCCATTCGCGCGCTTTGGGTCTATCTTGTCGAGCATCAAGCGCTGCCGGGATTTATGGTGGCGGATAAGCGCGAGGCGCCCCGTGCGGAGAGCCTGGCCGAGCAGGGGTGTGGCCTAGCTTTTTCCTCGTTGGGGCTAAGCGCTTCGGATTTTGCGCCAGCTGAATCGTCTGCGGAAGACTGGGATGCCGTACGCGATGATATGTATGACGCGATGATTGCCGACATGGAGGCGAATTGCCGATGATCGAGGCAAAGCACCTGCTTGTGGATACGAATGTGTGGCTTGATTATTACCTGCAAGAGGGGGCATTCGACGAAGCGAAGCGCCTGGTGGAACTTGCCGAGGCGGGAAAGATTGACCTTCTGTACGCGCCGACGACGGCAAAGGATGTGTTCTACATTTTGCCGCGGCGCCTAGCCCGGCGGAATGCGAATGGGATGAACGTGCCGTTTGCCTCGGCGTCATGGGCCTGCATCGAGCACATGATGCAGGTGGCGACGGCTTCTCCGCTTTCGTTGGCAGAGTGCGAGATGGCGCGCATGCTTGGCAAGCGCATGCCGGATCTTGAAGACAACCTCATCATTGCTTCGGGCGAGACGGCAGATGTTGACTACGTAGTCACGAGTGACCGACGCATGCTGGAGGCAATGCCTGAGGCGTGCCTGACGCCCGCCCGCGCACTCGAGATGATCGGGATCCTCGACTAACCTTGCCTGCCTCGTTTCGCTATCATATGGGGCAATGTGAACCTCATGCAACTTTGGAGGACGGTATGGCGGATAACGCCGAGATGCTATTTTCGCCCGAGCTGGTGTTTTTTGATTGGGAGTGTGCGACGCCGGATGAGGTGTTTGCGCAGCTCGAGGACGAGCTCGCTCCGCGCGGCTACATTGCCGAGGGTTGGCTCGACGCCGTCCGCACGCGCGAGGACGCCTATCCCACGGGTCTCGCTATGCCGGCGGCAAACATCGCCATTCCGCATACCGATCCGGGATTTGTGGCCAAGCCCTATATCGCGGTGGTAAAGCCCGCCGCACCCGTGACGTTCAACGCGATGGCGGGCATGGGCGCCCCGGTACCGGCGCAGATCGTCATCAATCTGGGTATTGCCGAGCCGGGCGGTCAGGTCGAGGCCCTGCAAGCGCTTATGAATATCTTTATGGATACCGACGCTGCAGCCGATGTGCTCGGCCAGACCACGCCGCAGGGCATGGTCGACGCCATCCGTCGCCACTTCTAAGGCCGGCACTGGGGGACTGTCCCTAACCGCCGGCAGAAAAGGTACGTCCCTAACTGCCAATTGCCAGACCTGTCCCCTTTGCACCAAAATGGTGCAGATTAACCTGTCCCCCATGCACCAGGTGTGTCGCGGGGGCTGCGTTGTGACACAATGGCGTTTGTTCGATTCGTTATGCGAAAGGCCAACTATGGCAAATAAGAAAAAGAACTCCGAGGCCGCGCCGACGCCCGAGCAGCAGGCCCGCGCTGCCTCCAGCTCTCGCAAGAAGCAGCGCAAGACCTATGTGTCCAAGACCGTCAAGATTGTCCTGGTGGTCATCGGCGTGCTGGCGATGCTGCTTTCCGTCTCGGCGATGGCGTGCTCCGGCCTTATGTCGCAGGCCGAGGACACCTCGGGCTACAAGCTGACCGGCGGTGTTGCTGCAACTATCAACGGCACCAACCTCACCGAGGACACCGTGACCAAGCAGATCATGAGCATGCGCACGTCCTATGGTTATACCAAGGACAAGGATTGGGCGCAGTACCTGGTCAACAACGACCTTACGCCCAAGAAGTACCGCAAACAGCTCATCGATTCCTACGCGCAGCAGATTCTGCTTCAGCAGGCGCAGAAGGAAAACGGCGTGACGGTGTCGGATGAGGAAGTCGAGAAGGCTTGGAAGGACGCGTGCAAGAGCGCGGGCGGCGCCAAGACCTTTAAGAAGACCCTTAAGACTTACGGCTACACCGAGGACACCTATAAGAGCTCGCTCAAGGAGAGCCTGGCGCAGCAAAAGCTCAAGGAAGCCGTGGCGCCCACCAGCAAGCCCAAGGACAGCGAGATCGTCGATTACATCAACGAAAACCTATCGAAGTACAACGATGCCCGCCGCTCGTCGAACATCCTGATCAAGGTCGATTCCGACGCATCCGACGAGGACAAGGCTGCCGCCAAGGCCAAGGCGCAGGAGTGCCTGGACAAGATTAACTCCGGCGAGCTGAGCTTCGAAGACGCCGTGAAGCAGTATTCCGACGACACCGGTTCCAAGGAGAAGAAGGGCGACGTGGGCTGGGACAAGCTCACCACCTTCGTCGACAGCTATCAGGCGGCGCTCGAGGGGCTCAACAAGGGCGACGTGAGTGAAGTCGTCGAGTCGACCTATGGTTACCACATCATCAAGTGCACCGACTACTTCCATGTCGATAATCAGGTCGATGACATTAAGCAGGTGCCCAAGGACATCAAGAAGTACGTCTCCAACGTGGTGAAGACGCAGGCGGCAAGCACTGCGTACAGCGAGTGGCTGGAGCAGTACAAGAAGGACGCCGACATCACCGTTAACCCCATGCCCAAGGACGTGCCGTACAACGTCAGCCTGAAGGGCGTCACCAAGAGTTCGACCGACGATTCGTCGACGACTGAGTAATCATGGGGCGGCGCTCGTGCGAGTGCCGCCCGCACTATTGAGGAGGATTTGCAGATGACCAACGAAGAGCTGCAGAAGGAAATGATTTCGGCCATGAAGGCCAAGGACAAGGTTTGCCTGTCTATCATTCGCCAAGTTAAGGCCGAGGTGAAGAACATCGAGGTTAACGAGCGTCGTGATGTGACCGAGGAAGACGTCAACAGCATGATCAAGCGTCTGATTAAGCAGACGAGCGAGACGCTGGAGATGTCCATCAAGGCCGGCACCGACCAGGACCGTACCGACAACCTGACCGAGCAGGTCAAGATTCTGGAGAGTCTGCTGCCCGCGCAGGTTTCGGGCGAGGAGCTCGAGGCCCTGATCGAGCAGGTCATCGCCGAGCTGGGCGCGACCTCTAAGAAGCAGATGGGCCAGGTTATGGGCGCTCTGGGCAAGGCCACCGGCGGTAACTTCGACAAGCCGGCAGCAGCAAAGATCGTCGGTGTAAAATTGGCGTAAGCGCCGGCCGACACATAGCCGATGCTGAGGGGCGTGACCATTGCGGTCGCGCCCCTTTTTTGGCTGGGTACTCATTGGGGACAGACTTAAATGAGTAGGTACTCATTTAAGTCTGTCCCCAATGAGTGGGTTAAAGGTTGCGGGTTCTTTACGGGGATGTAGTGTGGGCTGCGGAAACGTGGTTCTTTCCGTACAATAGTTCAACTCGTGTAAACGCAGGGAAGGGACATTCATGGCAGACATGATCGAGATCAAGCATCTCAACAAGTACTTTGGCGACCTGCATGTGCTCAAAGATATCAACCTCACCGTCAAGCGCGGTGAGAAGCTCGTAATGATCGGGCCTTCCGGCTCGGGTAAGTCGACGCTCATCCGTTGCGTCGATTATCTGGAGGAGCCCACGTCGGGCGAGGTCGTCATCGACGGTACGCCGCTCACCAAAAAGAATCACCTGGAGATGGCTCGCAAGTATAGTTCCATGGTGTTTCAGCA
The DNA here is from genome assembly GCA_900554455.1 of uncultured Collinsella sp. Classification (GTDB taxonomy): domain Bacteria; phylum Actinomycetota; class Coriobacteriia; order Coriobacteriales; family Coriobacteriaceae; genus Collinsella. The sequence continues at coordinate 179 of USHT01000043.1, read as the reverse complement.
GTTCAACCTGTATCCCAACATGACGGTGCTGGGCAACCTGACGCTCGCGCCCATCAAGCTGCAAAAGAAGAGCAAGGAGGAGGCGACCGAGATCGCCATCGCCGCGCTCAAGCGCGTCGGCATGGCGCATAAGGCCGGCGAGTATCCGCAGAACCTCTCGGGCGGTCAGCAGCAGCGTA
>USHT01000042.1 GCA_900554455.1 uncultured Collinsella sp. | reverse complement strand
TGTAACATCTGGGCGGGCAAATCGGCTCTATCTGTTACAGATTGAGACAAAAGGCAGGCGTCGGGACGAACATCTCATTCTGTAACAGTAAGACGACTTTTAACGGTCTAGATGTTACAGATTGAGACAAACCGCTGGGACGGGTCAAAACCACCACAAAGGTACCTGTCCCCTTTGTGGTGGTAGGGCGCTAGGGGAGGAGCTTCATGGCGGCGTCGTGGGCGGCGTGCTCGTAGGTGTCGTCGAGGGGTTTGAGCGGCAGCAGAGCGTTGGCCCGTGCGTCGCCGCGGCGCTCGAGAGCGTGGGCAATCAGCCAGTCGGCGAGTTCGGGGTTCTTGGGCAGCGCCGGGCCATGCAGGTACGTGCCGATGACGCCCTTGTAGATGAGGCCCTCAAAGCCATCGTCGCCGTTGTTTCCGGTGCCCGTGACAACGGACGTTCCGAGCGGTGTGGCGTCGGCGTCCAAAAGCGTGCGGCCGCCGTGGTTCTCGAATCCTACAAAGGGCTCGGGTGCCAGGTCGGTCTTGACGGCGACGTTGCCGATTAGGCGGTTGGAGCCGCGCACGGTCTCGGCGGCAATGACGCCCAGGCCCTCGATGCGATCCTCGCCCATGTAGTACGAACGACCGAGCAGCTGATAGCTGCCGCAGATGGCAAGCAGCGAGCCTCCATCCTCAACATATGCCGCGACCTTGTCTTTTTGGGTGAGCAGCTCGTGCGCCACGGCCAACTGGTCGCGATCAGAGCCGCCGCCCATCATGACGATATCGGCATCGGTAAGGTCGAGCATCTCGCCCATACGGACCTCGTCCACGCGCACGGGAATGCCGCGCCAGGCGCAGCGGCGTTCGAGCGCGATAACGTTGCCGCCGTCGCCATAGAGGTTGAGCGCATCGGGATACAGGTAGACGATACGCAACGGGCGCGAAAGCTCGACCGGCACGACGGCGGAAGGGATGGCGCTGCCATCGGCGCGGGCTACGGCGCGTCCGGCAACAGCGTCGGCGGTGGCGCCCTTCAGTCCGTCGAGCTCCTTGACCAGCGGCGGGAAGGCCGTGTAATTGGCGACGGCGTAGAAGGTGACATCGGCGGCCTCGTCTGCCACGGCGCCAATTGCCTGCGCGACGTCCGAGATAATCGCGGCATCGATGCCGGCATACTTGAGGCGTACCTGCATGTCGTGCGCACGCGTGCCTCCGGCAAAGGCGACAAGACCCGGTGTGTCGGCGATGCGCTCGAAGTCGACGTCGTAGATCCACGATACATCGTGGCCGTCGGCATCGTTGTCGTTGAGGAAGAAAGCGCAGAGTCTGCCGCCTGCCGTCTTGATGGACTGGATTTGTCGATCGAAGCCTACGGGATTCTTAGCCAGGTTGGCCTCGACGGTGCGGCCGGCGATATCCCAGCGGCCCATGCGTCCGCCGGCGGGGACGTAGGCATCGAGCGTGGGCTGCAGGTGCGCCGTATCCACGCCTAACTCATGTGCGGCAAAGAATGCAGCGGCAACGTTGTAGACCATGTACAGGCCGTTGTAGCGTGTGGCGATGTGTGCGGCAGCCGCGTCGGGCGCAGATCCAAAGACCAGGTCAAAGCCGTAGCCGTCGCAGCCAAGCTCCACGCCCGTCACACGGCGGACCAGTGCGGGGCGTGTCCAACCGCACGAGGGGCAATGGTAGGCGCCGAGCTGGCCGTATTGCACGTAGTCATACTCCAGCGGCGCGTTGCACTGTGAGCAAAAACGTGAGTCGCTAATACGGTCGGACTCGGTGTTGGTGGCGCCGTCGATGCCAAAGGCAATACTCGCGTTGGGAACGCGCGCGGCAATCGAGGCGCACAGCGGGTCGTCGGCGTTGTAGATAAGCGTTGTTGTCGGCGAGAGCTCCAACGCATGGGCGATGACCTCCTGGGTGTGATCGATCTCGCCGTAGCGGTCTAGCTGGTCGCGGAACAGGTTGAGCAGCACGAAGTACGTCGGCTTGAGCTTGGGCAGGACGCGTACGGTGTAAAGCTCATCGCACTCAAAAACGCCCACGCGCTTGCCGCCACCGGCTCGCTTGAGGCCGCTGCGCGCTTCGAGCAGTGCGCCCACCACGCCCGGCTCCATGTTGTTGCCGGCGCGGTTGCATACCACGGTGGCGCCGCTGGCGGCAACGGCGTCGGCGATGAGGTTGGAGGTGGTGGTCTTGCCATTAGTACCCGTAATCACCACGCTGCGGTCGACAAGGCCAGCGAGGTCGCTCAGCAACTCGGGATCGATCTTCATGGCGATGCGGCCGGGGAGTACGCCGCCCTGGCGTTTGAGGACAGAGCGCAGTCCCCAGCGAGCGATATCGCTCGAGGTGCAGGCGAGAGATGAGCGGAGGTTCATGAAGCCGTTCCTAACATAGATGACATGGTCGTGGCGTTTGCGCCGTTAAAATCCGTAGCGGCGCGCAAATTCCTGGGCAAGCTGTGACACGTCTTCACAGGCATTGGCCCAGGGGGCAAAGTCGGGAGTGTCCGAGATAATACCGTCCGCTTCCCAAACGGCCTGGTGCGAAAGATCCCAGGGATCGCGCGGCTCGGGCCGGCAGGGAAGGTACGGCGTCTGGTACATGGGGTTCAGCAAGAAGAACGCGCCGCCCTCGCAACGGTTGGCAAACTCACGCAGCGCGCGTTTCGCCGGGCGCATCTTGTTTGTTTTGAACAGCAGAATCGTGCGGGCGAGCAGATACCAAGGAGAGTTCTCGAGCGCGTCAGCCCCGATCTCTTCCTCGAGTTGGTGGGCTAGGGCAAAAAAGCCGTCCTCGTCTTCCAAGCGAGCGAGGGCGAGTAGCACGGTGCCTGCAGCTCGGGTGGGATAGCCTTCTGCCTTAAGAACACGGTGGGCGTAGTTGGCGGCAGCACGGTAGCGGGCGCTCGCCATGCACAGCTGCGAGATGGCCTCGAGTGTATGAAGCCACCCGATAAGAGCCGGCTCGCTCACGGTAAGGTCTGCTGCAGTGACACCGTCGGCCAAAACATTATTGGCCCAGTAGTGCGGGGCTTCTATGTCGAACCCGGGCACGCTTTGCTGCAGGTAATCGGCCGTGGTCGCCTCGAGCTTCATCAAGTCGCCCAGGCAGGCGTCAACGGGCGTGTCGGCCAGGATGATGGCGAGCAGCTGCGCGTCGACGGCCAGTGCATCGACGCGGACAATTTTGAGCAGCTCATCGCGCATGTCGTCGAACAGGCGATTACGCGTCTGTTCGAACTCCTCGTCACTGCCCATGTCCTCGATGCGATGGAGCTCGTCGAGCAGGTGGCGATGAACACCGGCATAGGACAGCAGTGCCTGGGCATGCTCGGTCTGCGCATACTTATGAGGGTTGACGCTCACGTCGTTATGGACAAGCTCGCGTGCTGCATCGGTGAGTTCGGGGTGCGACGCCAGATAGGTGCGCTCCAGGTAGGCGGGGATGTAGACGCTCGGATCCATTAGAGGTCCCCTCCCTTAAATGGAAGCCCCTGCTCGGCTGCGCGCAGGATGCGCTCGTCGATCTGGGAACGCACGATGTCGTTGGTGGCGACCCAGGCGGCAAAACTGGCGTTGTCGGGGGCGCCCAGGCCCTCCTGCAGTACCGGCGTCGCCTCGGACAGCGCAAGGACAAGTTCGTCGGTGGAGCCCACACCCACGTTGACGCGGGCATAGACGCCATCGGGAAACTCGGTTTGGAAGTAGAGTGCCTCGGCTGCGTGCGGACACGAGCGCGCAAGGATGCGCAAATAGTGCTCGGCGCCCTCGTAGTCCAGCTCGCGCCAGGCAGCGCTCATCAGCGCGATGAGCGTCCACGGGTCCAAGTCGCGCTCCGCATCCTTGGGACGACGGCGCAGCGGCGTGTTGGCGAGATAGGGGACGGAGTGGGCAGAGCGAAAGCGCTTGAGCTCCTCGGCGGGGTATTCGAGCTTTGCCATGGCGAGCATCGCGGTGTGGCGGACACCAGCGGGGTCGTTGGGCGCAAAGTCGAGGCTGCGGTTTGCGGCTTCGAGCGACATGCGATAGCGGCCGCTAATGAGCGCGCGTGACGCAAGGGCGGCAAGCCAGCGCAGGTAGGGACGGCGCATAAGGTCGCCTGCGGCCTCACGCTCGTAGGGGTCCTGCGCCGAGGCGATTTTGAGCGCCAGGTCATGCTCCACCTCGTCGCACTTGGACACCAGATACTGCACGTATTCCTCGTTGGATTCGGCGGTGAGCGCCGTCAGCATGCGCTGGGCATCCCGGTTGGCCGGGTCGAGCGCGGCTGCCTCGCGGAGCATGTTCTCGGCAGCTGCCTCTTCCTGCTCTGCCTGGGTATCGTCAGGGATAAAGGGAATGCGGTAGTCGACAGCCTCGACCACCTTGGCAATGAGGTGCCCGGCGCGGTCGCGGTCGTGCACGATGAGCGGTGCGGGGTTGCGGGTGAATTGTTCCATCAGATGCTCTACGGCGGCAGCGTCGGTGAGCGGGATATTGTCGCGGCGCAAGGCCTCAAGAACGAGCCGATGGCAATCCTCTTGAATGGGATCGAATGCCATGGGGCCTCCTTTGCTGCGGTTAGGGTTCAAATGTTTCTATATAAGATTCTAGTTTACCCGCATGTGGCACACCGGGGGTGCCGCACTTGGACTTGCACCTTTGCACCACGAAGACGGATGTCGCACAAATGTCGGCACCTTGGACGACCGAGTGGTATTACGGTGCCGCAAACGGTCGATTTTTGGCGGCGAACGGTGCATATTTTGGAGGGGCACCGTCCTGCCCGGGATATGTAGTCAACCTTGATAAAACGTTTGCCCAGCTTGGGAGTATGAATGCCGCACAAGGGTCTTCAGGGATAGAAAAAACGTTTCATCATTGGCGGCTTTAGGTGAATAACTGACCAACCAGAACGGTAAAATAGTGTTTGTTTGAGCGTTGAGACGTTTAGACATCGCGCATTGTCATCGCCGGCAACGCGCAAACCGGTCCTAACGGAGCCAATTGGGTGCTCCGTTATATACGCAAGTCTAAGAGGGGCTTGTTTAGGAGGCACAGTATGGGACGTTTTACCAATCCTCGCGATCTGTACTTTGGTGAGGGCGCTCGCCACGAGGTGAAGAACCTCAAGGGTAAGAAGGCCATCATCGTTTCTGGCGGCAGCTCTATGCGCCGCGGCGGGTTCCTGCAGGACGTTGAGGCCGACCTCAAAGAGGCCGGCATGGAGGTCAGGCTGTTCGAGGGCGTCGAGTCCGATCCCTCCATCGAGACCGTCATGAAGGGCGCAGCCGCTATGCGCGACTTCGAGCCCGACTGGATCGTTGCTATCGGTGGCGGTTCGCCCATCGATGCTGCTAAGGCCATGTGGGTCTTCTACGAGTATCCCGAGGAGTCCTTCGATAACATCATCCAGCCGTTCAGCTTCCCCGAGCTGCGTCAGAAGGCTCACTTCTGCGCCATTTCTTCTACCTCCGGCACTGCTACCGAGGTCACCGCATTCTCCGTCATCACGGATTACGAAAAGGGCATCAAGTACCCGCTGGCCGACTTCAACATCACCCCTGATGTCGCCATCGTCGACCCCGAGCTCACCTACACCATGCCCGCCAAGCTGTGCGCTCATACCGGCATGGACGCTCTGACCCACTGCATGGAGGCCTACGTTTCCACCTGCGCCTCTATGTTCACCGACGCCAACGCTCTGCACGGCATCCGCGAGATCGTCGAGTGGCTGCCCAAGTCCTATGCTGGCGACCATGAGGCCCGTCAGCACATGCACGAGGCTCAGTGCATCGCCGGTATCGCCTTCTCCTCGGGCCTGCTCGGCATCGTTCACTCCATGGCTCACAAGACCGGTGCTGCCTTCGAGAACGGCCACATCATCCACGGTGCCGCTAACGCCATGTACCTGGGCAAGGTCATCCAGTGGAACTCCAAGGATCCCCGTGCTGCCGAGCGTTACGCTTACGTGGCCAAGGAGATCCTGCACCTTCCCGGCGAGACCAACGAGGAGCTCATCGCTGCGCTCGTCCAGAAGATCCGCGACCTCAACGACCAGCTCAACATTCCGCAGTCCATCAAGGATTACGCGAATGGTGGCGTGAAGGTCGACGCCGAGAACCCACAGATGGTTTCCGAGGAGGAGTTCCTCGCCAAGCTGCCCGAGATCGCCGCGAACGCCGAGCAGGACGCCTGCACGCCCGAGAACCCGCGTGAGACCAAGGCTGCCGACTTCGAGAAGATCCTCAAGGCCTGCTACTACGACACCGACATCGATTTCTAATCGACTCTTGTTATCGTAACGAGGGGCTCCGCACGTATCCGTACGGAGCCCCTTTCTTTTTTAGAGAATGGGATAGTTATGGCTGCAATTTTCAATAGCCCCAGCAAGTACATCCAGGGTCCGGACGAGCTGGCCAAGCTCGGTTCCTATGTCGAGCCGCTCGGCGCTAAGGCCCTCGTCATCGTGACGCCTTCGGGCAAGAAGCGCGTCGGCGCCAAGATCGAGGGCGGCTTTGCCGAGGCTAAGGCCGAGCTGCTGTTTGAGGACTTTAACGGTGAGTGCTCCAAGGGCGAGGTCGATCGCCTGGTTGCGCTCGCTCGTGACAACGGTTGCGACATCATCGTCGGCGTCGGTGGCGGCAAGATCCTCGACACCGCGAAGGCTGTCGCCTATTACCTGGAGTCCCCGGTTATCATTTGCCCCACCATCGCCTCGACCGATGCTCCGTGTTCTGCGCTTTCGGTGCTTTATACCGATGACGGCCAGTTCGACAAGTATCTCTTCCTTAAGGCAAACCCCAACATTGTCCTGATGGATACGACGGTTATCGCGGCGAGCCCGGTGCGCCTGACGGTTTCCGGTATGGGCGATGCGCTCGCAACCTATTTCGAGGCCCAGGCGACGCACGATGCCGACGGCGGCACCTGCGCTGGCGGTAAGGGCGGCATGGCCGGCCTGGCGCTCGCCAAGCTCTGCTACGAGACGCTTATGGCCGACGGCGTCAAGGCCAAGGTCGCGCTGGAGAAGGGCGCGCTCACGCCTGCCGTCGAGCATATCATCGAGGCCAATACGCTGCTTTCGGGCATTGGCTTTGAGAGCTCGGGCCTTGCTGCTGCTCATGCCATCCACAATGGTCTGACGATGCTGCCCGAGTGCCACAACATGTATCACGGCGAGAAGGTCGCCTTCGGCACCATCGTCCAGCTGGTACTCGAGGATGCCCCGACCGAGAAGCTCGAGGAAGTCTTGGGCTTCTGCATTGAGCTGGGCCTGCCGGTCACGATGAAGGAACTTGGCGTTGCCGAGGTTACGCGCGAGAAGGCCATGATTGTTGCCGAGGCCGCGTGCGCGCCCGAGGACACCATGTGCAACATGCCGTTTGAGGTGACGCCCGAGATGGTCGCCAACGCCATCCTGGGTGCCGACGCACTGGGCCACTACTATCTCATGGATGAGTAGATCAAGCTAAGGAAGGGGCAAAGCCAGCAGATGGCTTTGCCCCTTTTTTGCTATGGTGCAAAGTAACCTGTCCCCAATGCACAAGTTGGTGCAGGGGGTCAGGTTACTTTGCATCAACCGTTGTTTGATGAAGGGTGGATTCTCGTATGGCGCTTCCTATGGTTTACGGCGGTCCCGGCCGGTATGTTCAGGGGCCGGGGGAGCTTTCGCGCCAGGGCAGGTATTTGTCATGGTTGGGCTGCGCTGCCTATGTCTTGTTTGACCAGGGCACCGAGGATCGGCTGTGCAGGCAGATCGTCGATGGATTTCTGGACGACGATCTGAGTGAGCCGTTCTTTAAGATTTATGGCGGTCCGTGTACGGAAGAGGCCGTTGTCGAAATGGCTAAGGAAGCCCAGGCTGAGTATTGCGACATGGTGGTGGGTATTGGCGGCGGCAAGATGCTCGACATCGCCAAGGCCGTTGCGTTTTATGCCGAGTTGCCGTTGTGCGTATGCCCCACGGCGGCGTCGATGGACGGTCCGTGCAGTGCGATTTCGGTGCTGTATCACGAGGATGGGTCGTTCGACCGCTACCTGATGCTCGAGAAGAATCCAGATCTGGTCGTGGTCGATACCAACGTGGTCGCGGCGGCCCCGCTGCGTATGACGGTCGCTGGCATGGGCGACGCACTGGCAACGTACTTCGAGGCGCGTTCGTGCGC
>USHT01000041.1 GCA_900554455.1 uncultured Collinsella sp. | reverse complement strand
CAACGAGATCATCAGCAAAAAGCTCTCGTCCGCGCTGAACCGTGCGCGCGTCCGCCCCGGCAGGCACGACCGCTTCGAGGGCATCGAGAACCTCGACAAGGCAATCGTCATCGACCAGAGCCCCATCGGGCGCACGCCGCGCTCGAACCCAGCGACATATACCAATCTCTTTAATGACATCCGCGACCTGTTCGCCTCCACGCCGGACGCGAAGGCGAGGGGCTACAACGCGGGGCGCTTCAGCTTCAACGTGCGCGGCGGACGCTGCGAGGCCTGCGGCGGCGACGGTCAGCTCAAGATCGAGATGCACTTCCTTCCCGATATCTACGTTCCCTGCGAAGTTTGCGGCGGTAAACGCTACAACCGCGAGACACTCGAGGTCACCTACCGTGGCAAGACCATCTCGGACGTGCTCGACATGAGCGTCACCGAGGCGCTGGCCTTCTTTGGGAATATCCCGCAGATTAAGCGCAAGCTCCAGACGCTGTACGATGTAGGCTTAGGCTACGTGAGCCTGGGCCAGCCCGCCACGACGCTCTCGGGCGGCGAGGCGCAGCGTGTGAAGCTCGCCAAGGAGCTTCATCGACGCCAGACGGGCAAGACGTTCTATATTTTGGACGAGCCGACGACCGGCCTTCATTTTGAGGATGTCCGCCAGCTGCTCGATGTACTGCAGCGCTTGGTCGATGCGGGCAACACGGTGCTGGTGATTGAGCACAACCTTGATGTCATCAAGGTTGCCGACCGCCTGATCGATATGGGTCCCGAGGGCGGTAACGGCGGCGGAACCGTCGTGGTTTCGGGCACACCGGAGCAGGTTGCGGACTGTCCGCAGAGTTATACGGGCAAGTTTTTGGCGCCGTTGCTCAGGCGTGACCGGGAGCGTCAGGCTCAACTTGATGCTCAATAAATAGGCGATTCAGTTTATGGGCGCCATCGACTCCTTGTGATTCGATGGCGCTTGCTGTGCCGAAGTGACGTATGCAGCCGAATTGGACATATACTTAATCCTTGCGTCCGAATGCGAGGGAAAGGATATGTCATGGCAAAGGCTGTAAAGACGCCAAAAACCAATGCGATGCGCGAGCTGGAAAGCGCCGGCATTTCCTATGTTCTACATACGTACGAAGACGATGGTGATGAGTCGGTGGGCCTGGGGGTCGCGATTTCGGAGCGGCTTGGCGAGGAGCCCGGTCAAGGATTTAAGACTTTGGTCTGCGTGACGCCGTCCAACGACTATGTCGTGTGCTGCATCCCTGTTGCCGACGAGCTCGATCTAAAGTCCGCCGCGCGTGCCGCGGGGGAGAAGTCCTTGGCCATGATGCATGTGAAGGATTTGCTTGCGGCGACTGGCTACGTTCGCGGCGGCTGCAGCCCGGTCGGTATGAAAAAACGCTACCGGACGCTCATTGACGAGACATGCGTCCTTTGGGATACCATTTTTATTTCGGGAGGCAAGCGTGGTTATCAGCTCGAGCTTGCACCCGATGATTTAATTGCATTTTGCGGGGCGACGGTTGCCGCGATTACGAGAGAGGACTGAGCGATGCCGCAGGAAGAATTGAAGTGCGGAGCTCATTTTGCAAAAGAATCTGCGCCTCAGACGCCCTCATCCGAAGCTTCTTCGTCGCGAGATGACACTGACGACATGGGCTCGTCGGACTACTCCACGGTTGGTCGTTCCGCCGGGCTTATGACCATCCTGACTATCGTGTCTCGCGTTACCGGTTTTATCCGAACGTGGGCAATGGCGGCCGCTATTGGTATGTCGCTACTCTCGTCCTCCTATCAGGTCGCCAACAACCTGCCCAATATGCTCTACGAACTCGTGATGGGCGGCATGCTCGTGACGGCGTTTTTGCCCGTGTACATGGGCGTGAGGCGTGAGCAGGGTCGCGAGGCCTCGAACGAGTACGTGGGCAACCTGCTCGGCATTCTGCTTTTGGTGCTGGGTGGCATTTCGTTGCTGGGGACCGTGTTCGCCCCGGGCTTTATCTGGACGCAATCGTTCCTTTCGGGTGACGGCGGCAGCATGGATACCGCTGCGTTCATGTTCCGTTTCTTTGCTATCCAGATTCTGTTTTATGGTTTGGGCTCGGTGTTCTCGGGCGTTCTCAACGCACACCGCGACTACTTCTGGTCGACGTTTGCCCCGGTCCTCAACAATGTGATCGTCATTGCGAGCTTTATGGGTTTTGTGCCCGTGTCCGCACAGTTTGGCGAACGTGCCGGCATCATCTTGATTGCGGCCGGTACGACCCTCGGTGTCTTTATTCAGATGGCATGTCAGATCCCCGCGCTTGGCAAGCACGGCGTGCATCCCCATATCCATATCGACTTTAAGGACCCCGCGCTGCGCCAGACGATTGCGCTCGGTATCCCGACGCTGCTCGCCACGGTGTGCATGTTTGTCTCGACTTCTATCACCAACGCTGCCGCGCTGGTGGTCCAGCCCGAGACTGGTCCTTCCGTCATCGCCTATGCGCGCCTGTGGTACACGCTGCCCTACGCGCTGATTGCCGCCTCGCTTTCGACGGCGCTCTATACCGAGCTCTCTCACGACGCACAGGAGAAGGATTACGACAGCGTTCGCACGGGCATTTCGCGTGGCGTCGCCCAAATGCTGTTCTTCCTGATTCCGTTCGCGCTGTACCTGATTGTCTTCGCGCGTCCGCTCAACATGATCTACTGTGCTGGCAAGTTTGATGAGTCCGGCGTGGCGCTGGTGTCCGAGTTCCTTGTCTACCTGGCGTTCTCGCTGCCGCTCTACGGCGTGGTCGTGTTGATGCAGAAGAGCTTCTCTGCCTTGCTCGACATGAAGCCCTATAGCCGCTATTGCCTGTATTCCGCCATCGGCCAGGCCGGCTCGGTTCTGCTGTTTGGCGTTGTGCTGGGCTTCGGTATGCCGGCAATCGCGCTTTCGTATGTCGTCGACTACGTGATCTTGGTCGGTTGTTCGCTGTGGTGGCTGCGTCGTCGTCTGCGTGGCCTTCAGGTCAAATCTATCCTGCATGGCGGTTTCTTTGGCCTTTTGCTCGGTGGCCTGGGTGCTGCCGCAGGCGCCGGCGTCATGTGGGCGCTTGAGCACTTTGTCGGGGCACTTGGCGGCTCGATTCTGATTACTCTTGGCTACGTTTGCGTTGCGGGTGTCGTCTCGCTTGCTGTTACCTTTGGCCTTGCCGTCGTCCTTAAGATGCCCGAGGTCTCGGCGCTGCTTCGTCGCAAGTAGGTGCGTGTGGCCGGTCACGACAACATTCCAACACTCGCCGAGCAGGTTTCGCGCGTTCCCACGCAGCCCGGATGCTACCTTTGGAAGGATGCCAAGGGCGATGTCATCTACGTTGGCAAGGCAAAAAACCTGCGTTCCCGTATGCGCCAGTACGTGACACTGCAGGATGAGCGTCAAAAGATCCCGCTGATGATGCAGCTGGTGGCGAGCTTTGACTATATCGTGGTGGAGACCGAGCACGAGGCGTTGGTGCTCGAGCGCAATTTGATTGGTCAATACCATCCGTACTTTAATGTCGACCTCAAGGATGACAAGAGCTACCCCTTTATCGCCATTACAAAGGGCGACCTGTATCCCGCTATCAAATACACGCGTGAGCGCCATAAGCCGGGAACGCGTTATTTTGGTCCCTATACTGACAGCCGCGCGGCGCGTGAGACCATTGACACGCTGCGCAAGGTGATCCCGATCTGCTCGGCTTCTTGTGCGGAGTGGCGTCGTTGTCGTCGTATCGTCGAGTCCCACAGGGGCGAGGAAGACATCGTCAATATGATTTGCGCGCAAAACGGGCGTCCCTGCTTTGACTACCATGTCGGGCGCGGCCCGGGTGCGTGTGTCGGCGCGATTTCTCCTACGGACTATGCCAAGAACGTCAAACGTGTCGAACGTTTTTTGTCGGGCCATCGCAAGGATGTCGTCGACGAGCTGACTTCCGAGATGGCGGATGCCGCCGAGGCACTCGATTTTGAGCGCGCGGCACGCGTCAAACGTCGTTTGGAGGTCATCAGGGGTCTGGACGACCGTCAGCAAGTCGTTTTTCCCTCCAGTGTCGATATCGATGTCATCGGTTTCTATCGCGAGGAGACCATCTCCGCCGCTTGCGTCTTTGTCGTGCGTGAGGGTCGAACGGTTCGAACCTGCGAGTTTATTCTCGATAAGGGTTTGGATGTCGACGAAGAGGAACTTCAATCGGGCTTTCTTAAGCGCTATTACGACGAGACGGCTGATATTCCAGCTGAGATAAACCTCTCTGTCGAGCTTGAGGATGCGGAGGCGCTGGGGGAGTGGCTTGCAGGCAAGCGCGAGCGTTCCTGCCATCTCCATAGGCCGCAGCGTGGCGAAAAGCACCGTTTGCTCGATATGGCATCCAAAAATGCGCGCCATGCCCTCATGCGCTACATGATGCGAACGGGGTACGCTGACGACCGCACCAATCAAGCGCTCCTGGAGCTCGAAAGCGCGCTGGCGCTGCCGGCGCCGCCGATGCGTATCGAGTGCTTCGATATCTCGACGCTGCATGGAACCTTTACCGTCGCCTCGATGGTGGTGTTTACCAACGGACGCGCCGACAAGAGCCAGTACCGTCGTTTTAAAATTCAGGCCGAATTGGACGAGGCAAACGACTTCGTGTCGATGTCCGAGGTTTTGGGACGACGCTATGCTCCCGAGCGCATGGTCGACGAGCGCTTTGGCTCGCGCCCCGATTTGCTCGTTGTCGATGGCGGTAAGCCGCAATTGACCGCTGCGATCAAGCAACTTGAGGCTCTTGGGCTCGATATACCGGTTTGTGGCTTGGCGAAGGCCGATGAGGAAGTTTTCGTGCCTTGGGACGAGACTCCCGTCGTGCTGCCGACCGGGTCTGCTTCGCTCTATCTAATTAAACAGGTTCGCGATGAATCGCACCGTTTTGCCATCACGTTCCATCGCGAGTTGCGCGATAAAGCCATGACGGTTTCGGTACTCGATGACGTTCCAGGCGTGGGACCCACCAGAAAACGTGCCCTTATGCGCCATTTTGGCTCGATGAAGCGTTTGCGCGCGGCGAGCGAGCAAGAGATCGCGGAAGTTCGCGGCATACCTGCCGATGTTGCCAAGGCGGTCCACGAGGCGCTCGTTGCATGGAATGCCGAGCGCGCCGAGGCGGCGGCTGGCCATTCCGATAGCTAAACACGAGCCAAACAACTGATATACATGATTGCGCGATTTTCAACCATTTATTTCGCCATGATTGCCTGCTGGTTTCGGGTTTTATTAACGCTAAAACGTTTGACTAACCCAAGCGAAAACCCTGCTATCCTGCGGGTTGACGAAGACTGATATCTCACCTCGCCGATACATACTGTCTGGCGAATCGTTTGTCAACGAATTCGGTGAACGGTAGTAAATACCGTTCAAGCGTATGTATGTACCGGTCGCCGAGCGCGGCACCTCAGTTGGGTTCGTCGGTAGGTAAGGTATATATCGTCCGCAAGTTGCGCGGGGGCAAGTCTAGGTGCTCCCGAGTAAGATTCTCTATTGATAGGAGAAGACATGGCCATCATCAACAAGGGTATGTCCAGGCGTTCGTTCCTCGGCCTCACCGGCAGCGTCGCTGCTGTCGCAGGGCTTGGTCTCACCGGCTGCGGTGGCAGCTCTAGCGACGAGGGTTCCGCTTCCGGTTCCACCGATTCCGCTAACCGTGGCGGCGGCGTGATCACCGCTGGTTCCGCTTACGCTCCGTCCAGCTTCGATCCCGCCAGCACCGGCTCCGCTGTGGGCCTGGGTGCTAACTGGCACGTCGTCGAGGGCCTCTACGGCATCGATTACCACGACTACAGCACCTTCAACGAGCTCGCCACCGACGATCCTAAGTCCGTGGACGACACCACTTTCGAGGTCACCATCCGCAAGGGCGCCAAGTTCTCCGATGGCACCGAGGTCACCGCTGACGATGTCGTTGCCTCCTACACCGCTTGCGCCGCTTCCGCTACCTATGCTCCGTTCTTCCAGCCCTTCGAGTCCATCGAGGCTAAGGACGCCAGCACCGTGACGGTCAAGACCAAGGTCCCCAACTTCTCCCTGCTCAAGGATCGTCTGGCCATCGTCCGTGTTACCCCGGCTACCCAGGCCGAGGAGGATCGCGCCAAGCAGCCGATCGGTTCCGGCCCCTGGATGTACGACTCTATCTCCGATACCGAGATCACCCTGGTTCCCAACCCCGAGTACAACGGTGAGTATGCTGCCGAGGATAAGAAGATCCAGTACAGCATCCTGACCGACCCCACCGCTCGCGTTACCGCTCAGCAGGAGGGCTCCACGCTCGTTATGGAGCTCGTCACCGCTGACGCCGTCGACCAGCTCGAGAGCGCTGGCTGCAAGATCGATAACGTTCAGGGTTTCGGCACCCGCTTCATCATGTTCAACGTCGCCAAGGAGCCTTGGAACAACGTCAAGGTCCGTCAGGCCGTCATGTATGCGCTCGACACCGAGAAGATGGTCAGCAACACTTTCGCCGGCCTTGCCACCGCTGCCAGCTGCTACCTGCCCAAGAGCTTCACCAACTATCATGAGGCTTCCACGGTGTACAAGACCGACGCCAAGAAGGCTAAGAAGCTCATCGAGGAGTCTGGCATCACCCCGGGTGCCATCACCCTGCGCACCACCGACAACGAGCAGATTAAGGGCATGGCCGCTCAGGTCAAGAACGACCTCGACGCTCTCGGCTTCGATGTGACCATCCAGACCGATACCTCGCCGGCCACCTACGCTGCCATCGACGGCGGCGAGGCCTACGATATCCTTCTCGCTCCTGGCGATCCGTCCTGCTTCGGCGCCGATCCCGACCTGCTGCTCAACTGGTGGTATGGCGACAACGTCTGGATGCAGACCCGTTGCCCGTGGAAGGATTCCGCTGAGTGGGCGAAGCTCCACGGTCTCATGGACGAGGCTCTTGCCGCCGAGGGCGACGAGCAGCAGAAGAAGTGGAACGAGTGCTTTGACATCATTGCCGACAACGCCGTTCTGTACCCCGTTGTCCACGTCAAGACCGTCTCCGCTTCCTGGGGCGATCCGTCCACCGCGCCCAACGGCGAGGCCCTCGATGGCTTCAAGGGCATCGGCACGACGAGCATGTCCTTCAGGGGCGTCGCGACCGTCAAGGCCTAAGACTCGCTTGAGTCATATGTGGGGCGTCGGTCGTAAGGCAACGTCCTCATAGTTGAAACAAAGACCCGGGCGGCCTCGATGTCGCTCGGGTCTTGTAATGAGTATCCATACTCATATACCAGTTGGTCCTACCGACAAAAGAAAGGGGAGAGAACGTGAACAACTTGCTACGTTTGATTGGAAGGCGTCTCGTGGCGCTGCCGATCATGGCATTGGGCGTCACCGTCCTGGTGTTCTTCCTTATGTCGTTCTCCAAGACCGACCCCGCCTACACGGCGTTGGGTGACGGTGCCTCGCCCGAGGCGGTCGCCGAGTACCATGAGAAGTATGGTCTGGACGACCCCTGGCCCGTGCGCTACGTGCGCTATATGGGCGATTTGATTCATGGCGACATGGGCACCTATGGTGCTGCTCGTAACTCCGTTGCCAAGCGCATCTCCACGGCCCTGCCCGTCACGATGCAGCTGACCTTCATCGGTCTTGCCATCGGCGCGGTCGTCTCGTTTTTGCTCGGCGTCATCGCGGCACTGTATCGCGATAAATGGCCGGACCAAGTGATCCGCGTCTTCTCCATCGCCGGCTTGGCAACCCCGTCGTTCTGGCTTGCCGTCCTGTTGATCCTGCTGTTCTCTTCCTACCTTAAGGTGCTCCCGGCATCGGGTGCTCTGCCTCACTTCACCACGAATCCGGTTGGCTATCTGGGACGTATGATCATGCCCGCTATCGCCCTGGCATTCCCGCTGACGGGCCAGATGACTCGTATCGTGCGTACCGCCATGGTCGAGGAGCTCGACAAGGACTACGTCCGCATGGCCCGTGGCGCCGGCGTTCCCGAGAAGGTCGTCGTCGGCATCAACGTTTTGCGCAACGCGCTGATCACCCCGGTCACCACCCTCGGTCTTAAGATCGGTTACCTTATGGGCGGCGCCGTCGTCATCGAGGTCATCTTCAACCTCCCTGGCATGGGCATGGCCATCCTCTCGGGCATCCAGTCCAGCTACACGATGCTC
>USHT01000040.1 GCA_900554455.1 uncultured Collinsella sp. | reverse complement strand
TACAGACATTATCGAGGAAATAGCGGTCGTGGCTGACCACCAGCACCGCACCGGAATAGCCCTTGAGGTAATTTTCCAGCCATTCCATGGTGGCAAAGTCCAGGTGGTTCGTGGGCTCGTCGAGCAGCAGCAGGTCGGGAGCTTCGAGCAGCAGCTTGCACAGGGCCACGCGACGGCGCTCGCCGCCGGAAAGTACGTTGACCGGCATGTCGGAATCGGGCAGCTGCAGGGCGTCCATGGCCTGGCCGAGCTTGGAATCGATATCCCAGCCGTCGGCGGCGTCGATCTCGTCCTGGAGCTTTCCCATCTCGGCCATGAGGGCGTCCATGTCGCAATCCGGGTCGCACATCTCCTCGCCGATCTTATTGAAGCGATCGACCTTGGCGATCATATCGCCAAACGCCATGCGCACGTTCTCGATAACGGTCTTGTCGTCGTCGAGCGGCGGCTCCTGCTGCAGGATGCCCACGGTGTAGCCGGGGGTGAGCCTGGCATCGCCGTTGGAGACCTCCTCGATGCCGGCCATGATCTTGAGCAGGGTCGACTTGCCCATGCCGTTGGGACCCACGACGCCGATCTTGGCACCGGGGTAGAAGCTCAGGGTCACGTCGTCAAGGATCACCTTGTCGCCATGGGCCTTGCGAGCCTGATACATCTGGTAGATAAACTCTGCCATTTGCCTTTTTTATCCTTTCTACCTGCTGTTTCCCTATTTTTGTTTCGCTTTAATGGAAACAAAATGAGGGAACCAGCTCTGAAACGTAACGAAAAAGGGGCATGGTTGCCCACACCCCCTAATACTACCTGGGAAAAGTCCCCCGGAACATACTATGAACTGCGTACGCTAGTTTTCCGCAACCTTAACGAGCGCCTCGCTGCGATTTGCGCCACAACAGATACGAGTAGAGGTAGACGGCTCCAACCGAACCAAACGCCAGAACCGCAATCACCGCGGCGACGACTTCACTCGAAAGCACGCTGCCTGCCACGCCCATCACAATCAGGCCAATACCCAGCACCATAAAGCAGGCTCCGCCAAAACGCTGCGTACGGCGCCAGTTCTCGGGATCGGCAAGCGCCCAAGGTGTCTTGATACCGAGCGTATAGTTCTGCTTCACACGCGGCAAGTAGTTGCCTACGCCGATGAACAGCAAACCGACAACACCGGAAATCAGCACGTTAACCGAACCGACCGCCGGCACCACGCCCCAGACCGTAAGCTCTCCCAGCCAGCTTATGGCACACATGAACAAGGTGAAGGCGATTACGAAGCCCTGGTAGAACTTGCCCGAGGTTCGATATGCCTCACCTTTGGGGTCGATGCGCGGCACCACGCAGAACATTGCGAGGAGCGCCAGAGGCAGCACGCCGAGCGCGGAGGCCATCCAGCTAGGACCCCAACCGTCGACGGCGCCGTTCGCGCCCCAGTGCGTGGGAATCTGCGCAGGCAAGCTCGGCATCACCATGAGGTGCGCTACGACATTGGCGGCGCACAGAGCGACCAGCGCAATCCACACGCGCGACGATACCCCCGTGGGGTGAATGCCCTTGTTTTCGTTATTCATCCTTATCACCTTCCGTGTTTGTAAAGCCCATAAACCAGCCAATTAAATCCTGCATGACGGTGGTGTTTAAGCCGTATACGATGTTTTGGCCATGGCGCTCGTCGGTCACCAACCCGGCGTTTTTGAGCGTCGCCAAGTGATGGCTCAGCGACGGCTTACTGATATCGAAATGCTCGGCAAGCTCCCCCGCCGTGCAATTACCCTCGCGCAGCAACTCCAAAATGCGCCGTCGCGTTGGATCGGCAAGCGCCTTAAAACCCTCTCCCGGCATAAGACCTCCTCTCATCATCTCTCATGACGCGCACACTATACTCAATATTTAGATGTTTGTCTAACTATCTAATCGCAATGCTTCAAACCACATCAAAGCAAACGCCATCGCAACCTATGGGCGATTACCTATAATGGCGATAGCTAAAACACGACTGACTCCCCATCGGAGGATATCCATGACCGAAACCACAGCCGCAGCCGCCATCGAGACACGCGACACCAAGCTCGAGATCATCATGGGCCGCGAGGCACTCGATAAGCTCGCCGATGCTACGGTGCTGGTGCTCGGCTGCGGAGGTGTGGGCTCCAACTGCTGCGAGGCACTCGCCCGCGGCGGCATCGGTCATTTCGTCATTCTGGACAAGGACATCATCGCGCCCAGCAATATCAATCGCCAGGCCATCGCCTTTCACAGCACCGTCGGCAAGCGCAAGGTTGACGTGATGGAAGCCATGATCAACGACATCAATCCCACCGCTGCCGTCATCAAGCGAACTGAATACTTGCTGAGCGACAACATCGATGATTTCTTCGCGAGCGTTTTGGAGCAGACGGACGGCAAGCTCGACTACGTCGTCGACGCCATCGACACCATCTCGGCCAAGCTCACCATTGCCAAATATGCTCAGGACCACGACATTCGTTTGGTTAGCTCCATGGGCGGGGCCAACAAGCTCCATCCCGAGTGCCTCCGCTTTGCCGACATTTTCGATACGGTACGTGACCCCATGAGCCGCATCATGCGCAAAGAATGCAAGAAGCGCGGAATCAAGAGCCTGCATGTACTGTTTAGCTGCGAGGAATCGGTTAAGACACAGCCCCGCGACCCTTCCAACATCCACGAGCGCACCGAGCTGGGAACCGCCAGCTTTATGCCGCCCATCATGGGCCAGATGATTGCCGGCGAGGTTATCCGCCAGATCAGCGGCCGCGGCACTGAGCGCGTACGCTCCGATGGCCAACGTCTGGACTAGCGGAGCGCACCGAGATGGAGCCCCAGTTATTTGATGCACACTGCCATCTTGATTTAATGGCTCACCCGGACGCCGTTGCCGATGAGGCGACGGCGCTGGGCTTGGGTCTATTTGACTGCGGCGTCAATCCGCGCGACTTTTCGGCCGCAAACGAGCGCGCCTGTCGCCAACCAGGCATCATCGCCGGCGTTGGGCTTCACCCCTGGTGGCTCGCCGATGGCCACTGCGGTTTTGTCGAAGTCAATCTGCTTTGCGAAGTTGCTGCCCAAGAACGCTACATCGGCGAAGTCGGACTCGACTTTTCCGCGCGCTTTGCTGGAAGTGAGCCGCTACAAATACAGGCACTTAACCGGCTCTGCGATGCGCTCGTGCAGCATCCTCTTACCGGGCGCGTGATATCAATTCACGCCGTTCGTTCGGCAGGAGCCGTACTGGACGTCCTCGAATCGCATGGACTACTCATCCCAAACCCCGACTCCCCCGTTATCATCTTCCACTGGTTTAGCGGTACTTCGGACGAACTCGCCCGCGCGCGAAACGTAGGCTGCTATTTTTCCGTGAACGAGCGTATGCTCGCCGCCAAACGCGGTCGCGAATACGCACGACAGATTCCACTCGACCGTCTACTGCTCGAGACCGATGCGCCGGCCGAGCCAAACACAGAAACAAGCGCGCAGTCGCTCATCAGATCGCTCACAAGGACCTCAGAACGCATCGCCTCGCTCAAAAACTGCGACGCAAAGCACATTGAGTCGGCAGTTTTAGCAAATGCGCACTCTGTTTTTGGCCTTAGCTAAACCCTGTGGGCAAAAAATGCCAAGGGGCATGCGAATCGCACAACGCAGCCCCTATTGGAAGGCAGTACAATTCGGCAGCATCACACCAATTCGTGCATGAGATCACGGTTGCGTGCATACAATTCGTCAAAGATATGACGACGCGACGCATACAACCCGTGGGCAGCCATATCGGGCTCGATTGTTTGCGCAACGCCAAGGACTCGGGCGAGTTCATCCCATGATGCATAAGCGCCACCTGCGAGAGCTGCCATGATGGCATCACCGAAGCATGCGCCCACCGTAACCTTGGCAACCGAGACCTCGCGCCCGCATACGTCGGCGATAGCCTGCATCCAAACTGGATTCTTGGTTCCACCTCCGACAAGCATAATGCGCCCAATTGGCAGACCATGCTCTCGCTCGATAATGTCGACATGGGATGCAACAGTATACGCGACGCCTTCCAAGGCGGCGCGAACCATATGGGCTCGCGTATGCCTTCCGGTCAGGCCAAAGAAGACGCCACGCGCCGCGGGATCATTGAGCGGAGTACGCTCCCCCGCAAAGTACGGCAGACACAGGAGCCCATCGGCACCCGGCGCCACGTCGGCGGCATCATGCGCCATAACCGAATATGCATCGGGGCCACCGTGGTCCTCGGCCTCCACGGCATCACGATACAGCTCTTGGCGCAGCCACGATGTGAGCGCACCCGCCGTATTGGTCCCCGCGCAGATCCCGTAAGTTCCGGGAATGATAAACGTCCCTGGCCACAGGCGGGCATCATCGATCATATGATCAGCTAGGTAGATGAAATACGCCGTACTCCCCAACTGAACCATCATATCGCCGGGACGGAATACACCCGTCGAAATGGCCTCGGCACCAGAGTCGCCCGTTCCCACTAAGACAGGTGTCCCTGCCGCGAGCCCCGTCGCCTCTGCCGCACGCTGCGTAATCACCCCGGCAATATCGGTAGCCGACATTACCTCCGCCATCTGGTCAGGCCGGCAGAAACGAGCACATTCCCGAGCATCAACCTTCCAAGTGTAGCGGTCATATAGGGGAAGAAAATCCTCCGCCAAATAACGGTCCACCGTAAAACGCCCCGTCAACTTTGCGCATAGAAACGATGACGCCGTCAGGAACTTCGCGGCACGTTCGTGCACCTCGGGCATATTCTCCTTAAACCACAAGATCTTGGGAGCAATATCTGACGAACAGGGATCGTGCCCGAAAAGCTCGCGCGCGCGATCTGACCCATATTCGGAAAGAAGCTCGTCAATCTGCGGCTTCGAACGCGCATCGACTCCATACAAAATCGCGGGCGCCAGCGCGTTGCACTCGGTATCGACCGGCACGCAGTCGCAACCCAATGCGGAAAGGCCCACGCATCCGATCTGCGCCGCGTTAACCCCCGATCGCACCACCAGCTCGCGCGACAAGCGGCAAAAATCGCCCCACCAAACTGCCTCCGCATCATGCTGGTACCATCCATCACACGGGTTGTCCGTCTCGTGTCCGCAAGAGGCTTGGCAAACGATGCTGCATCGATCATCGATTAAAACGCCTTTAGAGGCGCTTGTCCCAATATCAATACCCAGATAGAGCGCCATAGGTGCCTACTCCCCTCGCGCCGTACGAGCGGCAGCCATAAAACGAGCTACCCGCTCAACATCAACCGGGGCATCCAGCTTTCCGTCGCGCTTTAAGCAGGTGCCGACAAACGCGCCATCGTAGTGAGCAAATACGTCAGCCACGGTATTTTCGCGACAACCGGTGCCGCATACCACGGGTACTTCGCCAACACGCTCGCGGACTTCATCGGCAAGCTCGCCCGAAGCGCCACGACCGGCAGCCGAACCGCCGATGACCATCGCATCCGGAAGGCAATTAAAGAGAAGTGAATCGGCAATGTCCGCAGTCGTGCGGTCGTTGAGATAAACCTCCCCCTCGCTCGTGATGAAGTGAAAAAGCTTGAGGTCGTCCAAGCGCAGCGCCGCCTTGCGACGCATGGTGTGAGCGAAATCTCGGTTAATCAGCCCGAGATCACCGGCCCAGGCACCGCAAAAATTGCAGCGCGTGAACTGCGCGTCGACGGCAGCGCACAGCTCGATTGTGGCATCACCATCGTAAATAGCCTCAGCTCCCCAAGGAGTCGACAGATCATGGGACAGAGCCCCGATTACATAGCCCATCGATGCAAGGGTTGAGGGAGAAACGTGCTGCTCATAGGGCATCGAGAGCTCATTGGTAATCAAAATGCCATCGACACCGCCCTGCTGCAACGCCTCGAGATCGCGCTTGGCGGCTTCCACGACCTGCGACACGCTTCCGCCCGGGTAATACAGTGGATCGCCCGGCAGAGGACGCAGGTGCAGCATTCCGATAACCGGCTTTTCGGTCTTGAACATCGAGGTTAGAAACGACATAACATGCTCCTTCATAGGGTTATTGCAGGAATGTTATTCCCCCAGCACCTCGACGTACACTTTTCGCTTCTGAGGACCGTCAAACTCCGCAAGATAGATGTTCTGGGCACCTCCGCACACGATGTGGCCATCTTGGACGGGAAAGAAGCAACTGTTTCCACAAATCATGCTCTTGATATGCCCACAGGAGTTGTTGCCGGTGGCTCCATAGCTCGGCAGGAAGTGTGCATGCGCGTAGGGGGCATCGAGTGGGGCGATGCGATCAAGCGTCTCCATAAGATCCGTCTCCACGCAGGGCAGCCCCTCATTTACCACGATTCCACAGGTCGTATGCGACAAAATAATCGCTGCCAAGCCATTGGTCACTGAGCTGCGTTCGATGGCAGCGTGCACGTCCTCGGTAATATCGATGAACTGGTCCGGAGCAGTCGATAGATAGCTCAATGTCTCGAGCGTCACCATGTTCACTCATCCCCTTCAAGAAAACGCAGGGCATTACCCCAGTAGAGCCTTTCTCGCGCATCATCGCGCATGGGCACGGTATCGAGCGCCCGCTTGAGTTTGAATGCACGGAAACGCGGCGTATTGCTGGCGAACATCACTTGATGCGATAGCGCGCGCTCATACCACAGCGGCCCCATATCGACCGTGAAAAGACGCTGCATCATCTCCTCGGGCGAATCGATGTAAGTGATAGAGGTGTCCGTGTAGCAGTTGGGATACTTGAGCAACATCGCCACGGTCTCGCGCACCCAGGGCCAGCCAAAGTGGGTCAAACTAAAGCGCACATTTGGATGCGTTGCGATTGTGTGCTCAAATGCAAGCGGGTTACTGCGCGAGAGCTCTGCGCCCGGCTCCCAAGACATACCGGCATGGAAAACCACCGGCTTGTTATAGCGCTCGCACAGCTCGTAAAGCGGCTCGGCCACAGCATCATCGGGGGCAAAACCCTGCTTTGCCGGATGCAGGCAAAGCCCCTTTGCCCCCAACTCGGTAAAGGCGCGCTCCAATTCGTCTGCGGCACCGCTCACCTGCGGATCTACGCTCGCAAATCCCCATAGACGATCGGGGTGCGCGGCAACCAGCATGGCAATCTGGTCATTGGTGCCAAAGTGCCCTCCGCATGCCGTGGTTACATCGAGAGGCATGAGCACGCTCTTCCGCACGTCGCAGACGTCCATCTCGACTTGAAGCTCATCCCAATCCATGGGGCCCATATGCCCCATACCAAATTCTCGTGACCAAAAGCCAAATCCATCAGGCTCATCACCCGGCGTACAGATCTCGCCGTAGAGCATAGGATGGACCAACATGTCGAAAACCATTTCGTACTCCTTTCCAGGCATTTGACCCTAGTACGGCTCAAACGAACCAATCACTCGGGACGACAGCTCAGCACCCGCCTTCATACACGCCGGAATATCAAGGCCATCGATCACGCCCTTGGTAAACCCGGCAATATACGAGTCGCCGGCACCCACGGTATTAACGACCTTCTCCGCCGGTACGATCCCGCACTCATAGAAGCGCTCACCGTCATAGGCAATGCTTCCCTTCTCGCCAAGCGTGGCAACCGCAACGCGCGGTCCCAATTCCCGCACATGGCGTACCCAGTCTCGCAGCTCCGGAGTGTCCTCTTCAAACGACATGAACGCGTAGTCAACGTAGGGAAAATGATTCTCGCAGGCATATTCGGGATCCTGGCTGAACACCGAAAAGTCCATAACCACCGTCTTGCCCGCATCACGCCATTCGGGCAGGAGGTCCAAACAATTGCCAAACAGGTCGGTGTGAATGATGTCATGCTCTAGGATAAACGCCCGGTCATCTTCATTCGGTCGATATGTCTCCATTACGCCATCGATTGCCTCGAGATGCACGCGATCGACGCCGTCTTTCAATGCCATGAGCATCACCGAGGTGTCGCCATCCTCCACCCGCAGATGTGAGATATCAAACCCCTCAGCGGCCAGCGCCTCTCTCATCTTGTCTCCGTACTCGTCCTTGCCGACAACCGACACGGCGGATACCGAAACTCCCATTCGTGCAAGATGGATACCCCAGTCAATGCCATTACCAGTCGGATAGAACACGCCGATGTTTTGATAGACGTCCGCGCAGCAAAAACCAGCCGCACACGCTTTAATACCCATGGTCTTCTCCAATGTTCAAAAGGGGACCCACCACATGGCGAGCCCCCTTTTCGCGTTTCGCTTA
>USHT01000039.1 GCA_900554455.1 uncultured Collinsella sp. | reverse complement strand
TCAAAAGACCCGTCACGGTGTGCAGTGTTGTCGTCTTTCCGGCACCGTTGGCACCGATCAGAGCGACGATCTCTCCCTGATTTACATCGAAGGAGATTCCTTTTAACGCCTGGATCACGCCGTAGTAGACTTCCAGATCTCTTACTTCTAACATTGCCATGATTGTTCTCCTCCTATTCACCGAGATAAGCTTTGATAACTTCCGGATTGCTTAAGACGTCCTGAGTAGGACCTGTGCAGAGGACCTGACCAAAGTTTAAGACGGTAAGACGCTCACAGATACCGCTGACGAGCTTCATGTCGTGCTCGATTAAGAGGATCGTCATTCCGAAATGGTCGCGGACGAAGCGGATCGTCTCCATCAGCTCCGCGGTCTCATTGGGGTTCATGCCGGCAGCCGGCTCATCGAGAAGAAGAAGCTTCGGCTTCGTCGCAAGGGCGCGGGCGATCTCGAGCTTTCTCTGTTTTCCGTAAGGAAGGTTGGAGGCCTTGAAATCACATTCTCCGTCAAGTCCGAATACCTTTAAGAGTTCCATGGCCTTCTCGTCCATCTCTTTTTCCACCTTGTAATACCGCGGAAGGCGGAGAATTCCCTCAAGAGTGGAGTAGGTGTGGTGGTTGTGGAGTCCGGCCTTTACGTTGTCGAGAACGGAGAGGTCCTTAAAAAGGCGGATGTTCTGGAACGTACGGGCAATACCCATACGGTTGACCTGATAGACCGACTTGCCTGAAGTGTCCTCACCGTCGAGCAGGATGGTGCCGTGCGTAGGCTGGTACACCTTGGTGAGCAGGTTGAAGACCGTGGTCTTGCCAGCGCCGTTGGGGCCGATGAGACCGGCGATCTCGGTCTTGCCGATAGTCAGGCTAAAGTCGTCGACTGCCTTAAGGCCACCGAACTCAATGCCCAGGTGGATGCACTCGAGTGCCGGGCGCTCGCCCAGGTCACGGTCGGGAACGATGGCGCCAGAAGGATACGGGACCATCTTGCCCTTGTTGAACTCAAATTTACTGGGCATCGGCTGCCACCTCCTTCTTGGAAGCAAAGCGGTCCTTGACGCGACCGAAGAACGCCTTGAGCTGCGGGTTGTTGGTAAAAATCATGACCAGGATCAGCACGATGGCGTAGATGAGCATGCGGTAGTCCGAGAACTGACGAAGCAGCTCGGGAAGCACCGTGAGCAGCGCCGCCGCGATGACGGAGCCGCGCATATTGCCCAGACCGCCCAGGACCACGAACACCAGGATGAGAATGGACGTGTTGAAGTCGAACTTGGTGGCGGAGAGCTGCGAGAAGTTACCGCCGAAGAGAGCTCCGGCAGCACCGGCGAGGGCAGCGGAAACCACGAAGGCGATCATGCGGTACTCGGTGACGGAGATGCCTACGGACTCGGCTGCAATCTTGTTATCGCGCACGGCCATAATGGCACGGCCGGTACGGCTGCGAACCAGGTTGAGTACAATCACGAGCGCGACCATAACCAAGATGGCGCCGGCGAGGAAGGTCGAGTACGTCGACACGCCCGATGCGCCCTGCGCGCCCTTGATGATGGCGGTGCCGTCCTCGAGCAGGTGCAGGTCGTCGATCGTAGAGTTGCCCGTGATGTTAAAGATCACGTGCAGGCCGCGGGAGTCGACACCCACGATAAGGCAAGTGACAATCTCTTTGATAATCTCGCCAAAGGCCAGCGTCACGATAGCCAGGTAATCGCCGCTCAGACGAAGGACCGGGATGCCAATCAAGAAGCCCAGGATGGCGGCAGCGATGGCGCCGACCACGATACTGATGATAAGGCGCACCGGATCGGAGGGAACGGCGCTCTCCAGCGCGACGGCAGTGACGATGCCCGTATAGGCGCCGACGCTCATAAAGCCCGCGTGGCCTAGCGACAAGTCGCCCGCGATGCCGACGACGAGGTTAAGGGAAATGGCCATGACGATATAGGCCGTGATGGGAACCAGCTGACCGGCGATCATGCGCGGAATCATGTGGTTGGACTGCATAAAGAACACGATGGCAAACGCCACAAGGCACATGGCGTACGTGACAAAGTCGTGACGCGTCTGCTTGTCTTTAAGAAACTTCATAACGCTCACCTACACCTTCTCGGGGACGTACTTGCCCAAGAGGCCGGCAGGCTTGACGAGCAGGACGATGATCAGAACACCAAAGACGATGGAGTTGGCAAGGCTCGTGGAAATGTAAGCCTGCGCCATCGCCTCGATGATGCCGATGAGAATGCCACCGACAAAAGCGCCGGGGATGGAGCCGATGCCACCGAAGACAGCGGCGTCGAAGGCCTTGATGCCAGGCATAGCACCCGTCGTGGGCTGCAGCACCGGCGAGTAGGAGCACAGCAGCACGCCGGCGATGGCGGCAAGGGCAGAGCCGATGGCAAACGTCATCGAAATGGTGCGGTTGACGTTGATGCCCATGAGCTGAGCGGCGGCCTTGTCCTCGGACACGGCGCGCATGGCCTTGCCCATCTTGGTCTTACCTGTAAAGAACATCAGGCCGGCCATGATAACCAGGCAGGCGACGATGGTGACGAGCGAGACGGCGCTTACGTTAAACTTGGCCAAGAACTCCGGCACCGGGAAGGTGACGAGCGAAGTGAAGTTCTTGGGCGTGGCGCCCCACAGAAGCTGCGCGGCATTCTGCAGGAAGTAGGACACGCCGATAGCCGTGATCAGAACGGCCAGCGGGCCCGCCTGACGCAGCGGCTTGTATGCCAGACCCTCGATGAGAACACCGAGAACGGTACAGACCACACAAGAAAGAATTACAGATGCCCAGCCCGGGAGGCCGAGATACGACGTGGCGCAGAACGAGACATAGGCACCGACCATGATGACATCGCCGTGAGCGAAGTTCAGCATCTTGGCGATACCGTAGACCATGGTGTAGCCCAACGCGATGATGGCGTAGACGCTGCCCATGGACAGGCCGTTGACCAGGTATTGGATAAAGACCGTCATGTTCCACATCCCCCTTTCGAATAGGTTTCCAGTTAATGTATGAAACAGGGACGTTACACTGTCCCTAGATACCAAGCAAGCAGGGAAGGCCAAAACCTCCCCTGCTTGGGATCAAAACCGCTCTATGTAAGGCGGCCTATTAGGCCTGTACGTACTTGCCGTCAGTGATGACGTACGCCGTGGGCTCCTTCTGGACCTGACCCTTATCGTTCCAGGAGAGCTTGCCAGTCAGGCCGTCAACAGTAATGTTGCGCATAGCCTTGGACAGCTTCTCGGCGGCCTCGGTCGGATCGGCGTCGACACCAAGACCGGCCTCCTTGACGGCCTCGGCCACCGCGTGCACGCCGTCGTAGGCGTCGGCGGCAAACTGGTCGGGGGTATCGCCGTACTTATCCTTGTAAGCGTTGACGAAGTCGGCGTTCTTCTCGTCGTCGGCGGAGAACGGGGTCATGAGCAGCAGGCCCTCGGCAAGAGAGGTATCGAAACCTTCCACAGAGAGCAGGCCGTCCATGCCGTCGGTACCCATGAGGGTCATGTCGTAGCCCATGTCCTTGGCGTTCTTGAGCAAAACGGACGCCGGCGTGTAGTAGATCGGCGCAAAGATGAGCGTGGCGCCGGCCTCCTTGGCCTTGGTGAGCTGGTTGGTAAAGCTCGTGGAAGAGTCGTCCTTAAAGGTCTCGGTATCGACGATGTCGAGCTTGGACGCCTTGGCCTGCTCGGCAAAAGCGTCGGCAACGCCCGAGCTATACGTATCGCCGGAGTTGTAGAACAGGGCGATCTTGGCATCCGCGTACTTCTCGGCCAAGAACTTCGCGGCGCTGGCGCCCATGGTGGGATCGGTGAAGCAAACCTGGAAAACCGTGGTCTTATCCTTGGTAACGTCGAGCGACGAGGCCGAAGGCGTGACCATGAGCATATCGTCGGCGATCTCGCCCGAGACAGCGACGGCGGCACCGGTGGTGACGGGGCCGACGAGCGCCTGCATGCCCCAGTCGCACAAGGTATTGAAGGCGTTGATGGCCTTCTCGCCGTCAGCGACGTCATCCTCAGACTTAAGCGAGAGTTTGAGGTCCTTGGTCGAAAAATCCTTGGCGGCGAGCTTGGCACCCTTCTCGGCCGAAACGCCATAGGTTGCCGCGGCGCCGGTCAGAGGGCCGATGACACCGATCTTGAAGGTCTTGCCGTCATCGGCGGAGCCGCCGTCCGAGCCACCCGACGAGCAACCAGCGAGTGCCGCGGTGCTACCGAGCGCCGCGGCGCCAGCCAAGAAACTCCTGCGGTTAAGTACGTTGTTGATGCTAAACATGGTGTCCCCCTTTTCGCTGGCCGCGGTGCGACCGTCTTGCGGTACAGGGCAAACCTTATGGTGCAAACGTTGACAGTTTGTTACGGAGTTCCGTTTGTAGCGAGCATGTTTCCAATGTTTCCGCAGCGTTTCGGGGGTGCCGTTTTGTGCGACTCCTGTTGCTTGGCGAGCACGCGCCCTCGGTTCACGCTAGAATGCACTCAACCTTTAAGCGGTTAATCCATCCATAAGATGCACGAAGGAGCTATCTATGAGCGAACCCCTGCGCACCGTGAACGTCGGTCTGATCGGTCTGGGAACCGTCGGCGGCGGCGTGGCCCGTCTGATCAAGAGCCACCACGATGAGTACCTGGCCGCCTACGGCATCGACCTTAAGCTGACCCGCGCCTGCGCGCTTGCCTGGGAGCAGGCCGAAGCCGCCGGTATTGAGCGCGAGGCCTTTACGAGTGACTGGCACGACGTCGTCACCGACCCCGCCGTCGACATCGTCGTCGAGCTCATCGGCGGCGAACATCCCGCAACCGAGATCTTCACCACTGCCTTTGAGCACGGCAAGCACGTCGTCTCTGCCAACAAGGCCCTGCTGGGCCGTCACGTCGAGACGCTTGCCGAGAAGGCACGCGCGTGCGGCGTGCAGATTAAGTGCGAGGCCAGCTGCGGCGGTGGCATCCCCATCGTGAGCACGCTCGAGCATGACCTGGTGGGCAACAAGATCCTGACCATCGCCGGCATTCTCAACGGTACCACCAACTATATCCTGTCGCGCATGGACGCCGAGGGCGCCGATTACGCCGATGTGCTTGCCGACGCACAGGCCAAGGGCTATGCCGAGGCCGATCCGTCCGCCGACGTCGACGGCTTCGACGCCGCCAGCAAGACGGCCATCCTCGCCTCCATCGGTTTTGGCACCCGCGTTACCACCGACGATGTGTACCAGCAGGGTATCCGTACCATCGGCGCCGAGGACATTGCCCAGGCCCGCGAGCTCGGCTACACCATTAAGCTGCTCGGCATCGCCCGCAACACCGACGCCGGCGTCGACGTCCGTGTGCATCCCACGCTGATCCCCGCCGACCACATGCTTGCCAAGGTCAACGGCGCCATGAACGCTGTCTACGTGGTAGGCGACGCCGTGGGTGAGACCATGTTCTACGGTGCCGGCGCAGGCTCCTTCCCCACCGCGAGCGCCGTCGTGGGCGATATCCTGTCGCTCTCCGAGCAGATCAGCCGCGGCGTGGCTCCGCTGCCCGAGATTGAGCCCTACGGTCACAACCTCGCCTTTAAGCCCATGGACGAGCTCCAGACCAAGTACTATGTGCGCCTGAAGGTCGCCGACCGCGTGGGCGCCCTGTCCGAGACGGTCGATATCTTTGCCAAGCACAACATCTCGATCTCGCTCATCAACCAGGTCGAGGACGGCAAATCGGGCGCCAGCGATACCTGCTCGGTCATCTTCCTGACGCACCGTGCGCTCGAGAAGGACGTCCAGGCTGCCGCCGCCGAGCTTGCCAGCGTCGACTGCGTGGCCGAAGTCGCCAACGTCCTGCGCATCGAGGACGTTGAGGCTTGGACCGAAGGCGTCATGGCCAACTAGTCCACTACTTCGAACCTCAACGAAGCTCAACGCAAAAGGCGCGCTGCCTGCATCAACCACAGGCAGCGCGCCTTCTTCTGTTTGCAGGGGAAGCTGCGTCCCGGTATTTCAGCTCAGAACGGGGCGAAGCTTCCCTCAGGGCCTTTTTCGGAAACTATGTCCCATTCTGGGCGCGGATTCTGGGACACGCTTTCCGCAACGGGCCTCTCGCGGAAAGCACGTCCCACTCTGGACGCCAATTCCGGGACGCATTTTCCGCGGCGGCGTTGGCTACCTGCCGTCGTCGTCCTGGGCTTCATCGCGCGCATAGAGCTCCAGCATGCGGCGGCGGTATTCGCGCACGGCGAGCTTGGCGCGCTCCAGGCGGCGACGCTCGCGCGGAGTCAGCTCGGACGGGTCGACCTCGTCTCCATAGGTCTTATCGGCAAGAAGATGTGCCGCATCCACGATGCGGGCATCGATGTGGCCGCTCGCCGCCTCGGCGGAAAGACGCTCGGCAATCGTATCGAGCGTAGGCAGGCCCTCGAATACGCGACCGTGACCATGCGAGGTCAGCAGCTCGTGCTCGCGTGCGAGCAGGCTCGCCAAATCGTGATGGGCACGCAGGATGTCGAACGCATCGGATGGATGCTCGGCAACCTCTGCCACGGCGGCGACCGGCGCGGCGTCGACCACGCGGTAGAAGAGCTGCGCGAGCAATGGCATCAAGAACACTGTGATGGCACCGGCGGCAACCATGACCGACGCAATATCTTGCGACAGCGCGCCCGCGTTGACGGCAACACTCGTCACGGCGACGATGATCGGCAGGGCCGTGGTGCAGTACAGGGCCACGGTAATGCGACCATACGCCGACACATCGCGCGTCGCAGGACAAATGCTCATAGAGATGAGAATGGGCACGGCGCGAATGATCAGCAACGCCACGATAAAGCCTGCGAGCAGCCCGGGGCGCGACGCCACGGCCGTCAGGTCGATCTTTGCGCCCGATACAGTAAAGAACACCGGAATCAAAAAGCCGTAGGCCAGGCCGTCGAGCTTGGTCTCGAGCGTATGGTTGCCCTCGGGGATGATGTAGCGCAAGACAAAGCCGGCGGCAAAAGAACCCAACACGATGTCGAGATCAAAGACGGCCGAGAACGCCACGAGTGTGACCAGGATGAGCACCGTCAGGCGCACGAAGGTCTGCGACGTGGTATCGGCGCGTTCCTCGACAAACGCAAAGAAGCGGCTGCCGACGCGCTTGGAGCGACTTGGGACCACGGCCAGCAACACGCAAACCACCGCAAACAAGCCAAGGATTACGAGCGTTTGGATGCCAGTGCGGGCAGACAGCAGCACCGACATGGCGAGCACAGGGCCGAGCTCGCCCCAGGTGCCATACGCGAGAATCGAGTCGCCCACACGCGTGCCAGTGAGCGAGCGCTCACGCATGATGGGCACGAGCGTGCCGAGCGCCGTCGAAGTGAGGGCAAGCGTCACGGCGATACCGTCGAAATGACTAACCGAGAACCACGGGGTAAAGCGCACGGCAAGCCAGGCGATACCAAACGTGACGACCCACGTCGCCAAGCCGTAGCGCCCCTCGACGCCCGTGATGCTCTTGGGGTCGATCTCAAAGCCGGCAAGCAGGAACAAAAAGGCCAGGCCGAGCTCGGACACGAGCGAGACCTCGGCATCTACATGGATGACGCCGAGCATATGGGGTCCCAGCACCGCGCCAAACACGAGCAAAAAGACCGTCTCGGGAACGGGTTTCCCGGGAATCGCCGAGGCGATAAAAGGACTCGCAAAGGCCACGAGTGCGATGATGGCGAGCGAAACGAATGCCATGTGATGCCTTTCTCTTGTTTGCGCTTCACTGTAGCACCCTCGCCGTCCTCAACGCGCCGCGAGCTGTCGTATCATAGTGAGGTTTACAAACATGTGGCTCAAGGCGACCGCGAGGCTTGCCCCGTAAACCGACCGCTGCCGCATACCGTACCGTACGCCCAACCGATCAGGAAGGCAGGAACCAATGGTCTCTCGTATCTACGTGGAGAAGAAACCCGGGTTCGACGTCGAGGCTCAGCAGCTCAAGGGCGAGCTGACCGAAATTCTCGGCATCAAGGGCATCGAGGCCCTGAGGATCATCAACCGCTACGACGTCGAGGGCATCGACGAGGAGCTTTTCCGCTCCTGCGTGCCGACCGTCTTTAGCGAGCCCCAGGTCGATGTGACCTACGACGAGCTCCCCGCAAGCGATGGCGCCGTCTTTGCCGTCGAATTCCTGCCTGGCCAGTTTGACCAGCGCGCCGACTCCGCCAGCGAGTGCGTGCAGCTCATCAGCCAGGGCGAGCGCCCCGCCGTGCGCTCCGCCAAGGTCTATATGATCTCGGGCACTCTGGACGAAGCCGCCATCGAGGCCATCAAGCACTACGTGGTGAACCCCGTCGAAGCACG
>USHT01000038.1 GCA_900554455.1 uncultured Collinsella sp. | reverse complement strand
GCCCTCACGCTGGAACTCGCGGATCTTCTCGAGCTTGCCTTCAGGGGTGGCCTCGGCCAGGAAGTCGTCAACGCCGGCCTCGGCGGCGATTGCCGCGGCGGTGAGCGGGTTGTCGCCCGTCACCATGATGGTCTTGATGCCCATCTTGCGCAGGTCGGCGAACTTCTCCTTAACGCCGGACTTGATGATGTCCTTGAGGTACACAACGCCCAGCACGCGGCAGTTCTTGGTCACGACCAGCGGGGTGCCGCCGGCCTTGGCGATGCGCTCGACGGCCTCGTCGCACTCCTGGGAGAACACGCCGCCGGCTGCCTCCACATAGGTGCGCACGGAATCGGCAGCGCCCTTGCGGATCTCATTGCCCTCGTAGTTCACACCGGACATGCGGGTCGCCGCGGTGAAGGGGATGAACTCCATACCCTTATCCTCGAGTGTGCGGCCGCGCAGACCGAACCGCTCCTTGGCGAGCACGACGATGGAACGGCCTTCGGGGGTCTCGTCGGCCAGCGAGGAAAGCTGGGCGGCATCGGCCAGCTCCGCGGGATCGATGCCGTCGACCGGGATGAACTCGGCGGCTTGGCGGTTACCCAGGGTGATGGTGCCGGTCTTGTCGAGCATGAGGATGTCGACGTCGCCGGCGGCCTCGATGGCGCGGCCGGACATGGCCAGCACGTTGGCCTCGTTCAGACGGCTCATGCCGGCGATGCCGATGGCGGAAAGAAGGGCGCCGATGGTAGTAGGAGCCAGGCACACGAGCAGCGCCACGAGCGTGGTCACGGCCGTGGGGTTGTCCATGTCGTTAAGACCGACCGAGAAGCAGGAGTAACAATACAGGGCCAGCGTGACCAGGATAAAGACGATGGAGAGGGCCACCAGGAAGATTTCCAGAGCGATCTCGTTGGGGGTCTTCTTGCGCGCGGCACCCTCGACCATCGCGATCATCTTGTCCAGGAAGCTCTGGCCGGGCTCACTGGAGATCTTGACGACGATCCAGTCGGACAGCACCGTGGTACCACCGGTAACGGCAGAGCGGTCGCCGCCGGCCTCGCGGACCACAGGGGCGGACTCGCCGGTGATGGCGGACTCGTCAACGGAGGCAGCGCCCTCGATGACGTCGCCGTCGCCGGGAATCTGCTCGCCGGCGCGTACGATCACCAGGTCGCCGCGCGTGAGCTCGGTGCCGGGAACGACGGTGAAGTGCTCCTTGTCCTCAACGGACTCGATGCGATGGGCCTCGACATCCTTCTTGGCCGCACGCAGGGAATCGGCCTGAGCCTTACCGCGGCCCTCGGCAAGCGCCTCGGCGAAGTTCGAGAACAGGTCGGTGAGCCACAGGATGACCGCGATGGCGACCACATAATAGGTGGGCACACCCGCGTCCTGCACACCGAAGATGGAAGCGACGGCCAGGACGGAGGTCATGACGGCGGAAAGCCACACCAGGAACATGACCGGGTTTTGAATCTGGACGCGAGGATCCAGCTTGGCAAACGAGTCGCGGACCGCGCGGCCCATCATGTCTTTTTGCATAGTCATAAATCTGCGCCCTCCTTTACGCAATCATCTGGAAGAACTCGGCAACGGGGCCAAGCGCCAGGGCCGGGAAGAAGCTCAGGGCACCGATCAGCAGAACGATGAACACGAGCAGGAATACGAACATGCCGTTAGTGGTAGACAGGGTACCGGCGCTCTCGGCGACCTTACCCTTCTTGGCCAGCGAGCCGGCGATAGCCAGCGTACCGATGATAGGCATGAAGCGGGCGAACAGCATCTCGAGGCCGAGCATGACGTTGATCCAGGGAATGTTGCAGTTCATGCCTGCAAACGCCGAGCCGTTGTTGCCGCCGCATGAGGTGAAGGCATACAGCGCCTCGGAGAAGCCGTGCGCGCCGCCATTGTTGAGCTGGTCGACAAGACCGGGCACCATGCAGGCGATGGCCGAGCACACCAGAATGGCAAACGGAGTTGCCAAGCACAGGACAACTGCCCAGCGCATCTCGCCCGGCTCGATCTTCTTGCCCAGGAACTCAGGCGTGCGTCCGACCATGAGGCCGGCGATGAACACTGTGAGGATGGCGAAGCCGATCATGCCGTACAGGCCGCAGCCCACGCCGCCGAAGACGACCTCGCCCAGAGCAATCTGGAGCATCTGGACAAAACCGCCCAGCGGGGTGTAGGAGTCGTGCATGGAGTTAACCGAGCCGTTGGAAGCAGCCGTCGTGAAAGCGGACCAGGTAGAAGAGGAGGCGATACCGAAACGGCTCTCCTTGCCCTCCATGTTGCCGCCGGCCTGGCCGTCGGTCATCTCGATATTGACCGCTCCGCCATCGGCCAGCTGCGGGGTGCCCGCATGCTCGTTGACGGCGATGATGCCGGTGAAGATCACCAGCAGGATGAACATGGCGGCAAAGATGGCCTTGCCCTGCTTGGTGTTCTTGACGCCGATACCGAAGGTGAAGCAGCAGGCGGCCGGGATCAGCAGCAGGCTGGTCATCTCGATGATGTTAGTGAAGGCGCTGGGGTTCTCATACGGATGGGCGGAGTTCACGCCGAAGAAGCCGCCGCCGTTGGTGCCGGACTGCTTGATGGCGACCTGAGGAGCCGCGGGACCCTGGGGCAGGAACTGCTCGGTGACCACGCGCGCGCCCTCGACAACCTTGCCGTCGACCTTGACCGTGTCGCCCTCAATCTGGGCGCCGTCGATGACGCTCCAGCCGCCGTCTGCATTAGGCTGAACAGCGACGGGTTCTACGAGCTCAGCCTTCTGAGCCGGCTGGAAGTTGGAGATGACGCCACCGGCAGCCAGGCAGATGCCGAACACGAGGTTCAGCGGGATGAGCACATACAGGACGGTGCGGGTGAGGTCGACCCAGAAGGAACCCAGACCCTGCTCCTTGACCTGACGGAAGCCGCGGATCAGCGCGAACATGACCGCGATACCGGTGCCAGCGGAAACGAAGTTCTGCACAGTGAGACCCATGAACTGCACAAGGTAGGACAGGGTGGTCTCACCGGAGTAGGACTGCCAGTTGGTGTTGGTTATGAAGGAAGCAGCCGTATTGAACGACAGGTCCCATGACACACCCGGCAGGTGCTGGGGATTGCCTGGCAAGAAGGACTGAAGCGCCTGGAGTGCCACAAGAGCCACGAGGCCGATCCCCGAAAAGACCAGCACGCTCGCCAGATAGCGCCTACACCCCATCTGTTCTGCCGCGTCGATGCGAAGCAGACGATAGACGCCACGCTCCACAGGAGCAATCACAGGCGACAGGAACGTATGCTCACCATCCATGATATGGGCCATGAACCGACCGAGCGGAACGGCCAGGACGACGAGTACGGCAAAGTACAAGATGTACTGAATCGCAGCGTCCATAGTTTACGAATCACTCCTCATCAGAATGTAGATGTAATAGATAAGGAGTCCAATGCAGACGACTCCGATGATGGGAATGAGGATGTCCATTTACCGCCCCTTTCACACGCGGTCCGATGTCTCGGACGCCTGCCCTCGCAAGCGTCTGGGGACAGTAAACGCTTCTAGGGATTAAAGAGGCGTGAGGGCTGGGGCTCACGACCTTAAGATGCCGTAAAGATGCAGGTAGAAAGCACTATTGCAGCTGCAGTGCGCCTATACTCGACCTCGCGAGCATACAGTGGTGTCTTCACCGCGTATGCACGCATGGACAACGCTTCAGAAAGGCTACGCTATGCAGCGCGACGCATCGGACACTCGCGTCAATCCAGACCTCATCCTCAAGGCAATTGAGAAAGACGAGGTCGCCGATGACGCTCGAACCAGCCGGGGACACCTCAAAATTTTCTTTGGCTACGCTGCTGGCACAGGCAAAACCTATGCGATGCTTCAAGCCGCCCACGCCGCCAAGCGGCGAGGTGTCGACGTCGTCGCGGGATACATCGAGCCGCACGAACGTCCGGCAACTGCCCATCTTGCACAAGGGCTTGAGAACGTGCCCTGTAAACTCATCGAACACAACGGTATTACGCTCAACGAGTTCGATCTAGATGCGGCTATCGAACGCGCCCCTCAGCTCATCCTTGTCGACGAGCTCGCCCATACGAATGCGCCGGGGTCTCGCCACGACAAACGCTATCAAGACGTCGAGGAACTTCTACATGCGGGCATCGACGTCTATACGACCGTGAACGTTCAGCATATCGAGAGCCTAAACGACATGGTTGCATCCATCACCGGCGTTGTCGTGAGCGAACGAATCCCCGACCGTATCTTCGATGATGCCGA
Organism: uncultured Collinsella sp.; assembly: GCA_900554455.1. Classification (GTDB taxonomy): domain Bacteria; phylum Actinomycetota; class Coriobacteriia; order Coriobacteriales; family Coriobacteriaceae; genus Collinsella. The sequence goes on along the minus strand of USHT01000038.1, from coordinate 4,146 downwards.
CCAGGTCGAGCTCGTCGACATAGAGCCCGAAGACCTACTTGAGCGCCTTCGCGCCGGCCTCGTCTACCGTCCCGCACAAGCCGACCGAGCGCAACAGCATTTTTTTACCGTCGAGAACCTCACCGCACTCCGAGAAATCGCGCTGCGCCGCTGCGCCGATCGCACCGGTCACCTCACAGACGCCGCACGCGTGCTGGGAAACCGTGACTACTACACCAGGGAGCGTATCTTAGTCTGTGTCTCCCCGGCGCCGACCAATCCCCGCATCGTCCGTACCGCCGCACGCATGGCGAAAGCGTTTCGCAGCGAGCTCGTCGCCCTGTTCGTAGAGAGCCCGCGCACGCAAGCCATGAGCGATGATGAGCGCGCCAAGCTTGCAGCCAATATCGCCCTAGCCGAGCAGCTCGGAGCACATATGGAAACCGTCTATGGCGACGACATTGCGTTTCAGATCTCCGAGTTCGCGCGCCTGTCGGGTATTTCGAAGATCGTCATGGGGCGCACGGGCGAGCGCAGCAGCGTCCGTCAGGCCCTCTTCGGCCGCAAATCTCTCGTAGAACAGCTCATAACATTCGCTCCGAACCTCGACATTTACATCATTCCAGAGCAGTCGACTCCGCCCTCCCGACCCAAAGGACGCCGCCATGCGCTCGCCCTGCAGCCGCCCAGCAGCCGAAACGTGCTTCGCACGCTGGCTCTCTCTTGCCGCCACGGCGATCGGCACGGCTTTCCGCCATCTGGGATTTGCCGATTCCAGCATCATATCCCTCTATATCTTCACGGCCCTGCTGACCGCCGTCACCACGACGGGGCGTATCTGCACGATCGTATCGAGCGTGCTCTCTGTAGTGCTTTACAACTTCTGCTTCGTCACGCCTCTGTTTTCGCTCGCCAGCTACGACCGAAGCTATCTGGTCACGTTCGGCATCATGTTCGCCACCGCTATGGTCGCCGGCGAGTTAACTGCGCGCATCGCCGACAACGCCCGTACATCCGCCGAGAACGCATTCAAAACGCGCGTACTCCTCGAAACGAACCAGCTCTTGCAGCAAGCCCATAGCGCGGAGGAGTGCGCCCGCGTCGCCATGAACCAACTCGTCAAACTGCTAAAACTCGACGTGGTCTTCTACCCCGCCGAACACGGCACGCTCGGCAAGGCGCTCTATGAGTCCGCTGGCACCGAAAACCGATCCGCGTCGCTGCTCACCGACTACGAGCGCGCCGTTGCAACCTGGACCTACACCAACAACAAGCGCGCGGGCGCAAGCACGCGGACCCTGCCTGAGGCGCGCTGTCTCTACCTCGCGGTTCGCACCGGCGACAAGGTATTCGGTGTCATCGGCATCGCCCTGGAGGGGCGCGAGATCGAAGCCTTCGAGCATTCGATCGTCCTATCTATCGTAGGTGAATGCGCCTTGGCGCTCGAAAGCGACCGGGCGGCGCAAGAGCGCGAAGAGGCTGCGGTCTTGGCGAAAAACGAGCAGCTGCGCGCCAACCTTTTGCGCTCCATCGGCCACGATTTGAGGACACCCCTCACGGCTATATCCGGATCTGCGGCAATCCTTCGGAAGAGCGACGAGAAGCTCAGCCTCGAACAACGCTGCGATCTTGCCGATGCCATCTACGACGACTCCCTCTGGCTTATCGATACCGTGGAGAACCTCCTCGCCATCACACGCGTCGAGGACGGCACCATTCGCCTCAACCTCACATCCGAGCTCATCGACGAGGTCATCGAGGCCGCCCTCAGCCATGTCGCCCAAGCATCGCATGGACGTGCCGTCACCATCGAGCACACTGACGACATCCTGCTGGTACGCGTCGACGTCCATCTCATCATGCAGGTGCTTACGAATCTCATCATGAACGCCTTCAAATACACGCCCGAGGACTCGACTGTCACCATCAGCGCACGTCGCGAGGGCGCGTTCGTCGTGGTGGACGTCGCAGACGATGGGCCGGGTGTGGCAGACTGCGACAAGCCTCATATCTTTGAGCGCTTCTTCACCTCAAGCAATACGCGGCCCGTGGATTCGCGTCGAAGCATCGGCCTTGGGCTGTCGCTCTGCCGCTCCATCGTGGAGGCGCATGGCGGCGTCATCGAAGTTCGCGACAACCACCCCCATGGGGCCGTCTTCCGTTTTACCCTGCCTGCCGAGGAGATCGAGATTCATGAATAATGCCGCTAAGCCACGCATCCTCCTGGTCGAAGATGACCCGACCGTTCAAAACCTCGTTTCGACCGCGCTTGACCTTCACGGCTATGTCGTGAGCAAGGTTTGCAACGGCCAGGCCGCCATCATGGATGCGGTGTCGCACGGCCCCAGCCTCATCATGCTCGACCTCGGCCTTCCCGACATTGACGGTATCGAGGTCATCACGAAGATACGAAGCTGGTCGGCAGTCCCCATTATCGTCATTTCGGCGCGCACCGAAGATTCCGACAAGATTGCAGCACTTGACGCAGGGGCAGACGACTACCTCACCAAGCCCTTTTCTGTGGATGAGTTGCTCGCGCGCGTCCGTGCGAATTTGAGGCGCTCCTCGATGGCGTCGAGCGAGTCGACAGAAGCGAGCACGTTTGACAACGGTCCGCTGCATATCGACTACGCCGCGGGATACGCGACGAAAGACGGACGCGAGCTCTCGCTTACCCCAACCGAGTACAAATTGCTCGTCCTTCTGGCGAAAAACGTCGACAAGGTGCTCACCCACACCTTCATCACCCGCGAGATATGGGGCACGAGCTGGGACAGCGATCTGGCGAGCCTGCGCGTGTTCATGCGCACCCTGCGCAAGAAGATCGAGGCAGACCCCTCTCACCCCAAGATGATTCAGACGCACATGGGTGTCGGGTACCGCATGCAGCGTCTCTAGCCCACTCCACAAAAAGTTGCGGTGGAATACGGAGTAGATAAGGCCTTTGACAGCCAAAACAGTCCGTATTTCACCGCAACTGATGGGCGGGGTGGACTTGAGGGCTCAGATAGTCAGTCATGCCCTCATCCGCCACTCCCTCACCTACAGCGCGCCGTCCAGCATAAGGTTCACCTTGAGCACGTTGACCGTGGGCTCGCCGAACACGCCGAGGAAACGGCCCTTGGTGCACGCGGCGATGATGTCGCGCACCTCGTCCTCACTTTTGCCCGTGGCCTTGGCAAGGCGCGGGACCTGGTACTCGGCGGCATCCGGAGAGATCTCCGGGTCGAGGCCGGACCCCGAACACGTCACCAGGTCGACGGGCACAGCGTCCATATCGGCATCGGGATTGGCGGCGCGGATCTTCTTCACGCGCGCATCTATCAGCTGCCGATACTCCTCACTCGCCGGGGACAGGTTGGACGGGGCACCATACGCCATGAGCTCGCCGTCTTCGCCTTCGACAATTGACACGTTCTGGATACGACCCCACATGTGGGCTTCGTCATCGAAGTTCTGGCCGATGAGCTCGGAACCCACAACCTTGCCGTCGACCGTAATAAGCGATCCGTTCGCCTGGTACGGAAACGCAAGCTGCACGACGCCGGTCACCACGAGCGTGTACCCCAGGCCGCAGACGATGGTAAACAGCGCGAACACGCCAAGTGCGCGCGATGCGATACCTTTGAACATACAAACCTCCACTTACATAATGCCGCAGAACGCGAGCAGCATGTCGATGAGCTTGATGAATACGAACGGGGCAACGATGCCGCCCAGACCCCACACGAGCAGGTTGTGGGTCAGCAGCTGTCCGGACGGGACCTCGCGGTACTTAACGCCCTTCAGCGCTGCCGGGATCAGCGCGACGATAACGAGCGCGTTGTAGATGATGGCCGAAAGAACCGCGGACAGCGGGCTTGCCAGACCGAGGATGTTGAGCGCGCCAAGGCCCGGATAGATCGGCGAGAACAGGGCCGGGATGATAGCGAAGTACTTCGCCATGTCGTTGGCGACCGAGAAGGTCGTAAGCGAACCGCGGGTCATGAGCAGCTGCTTGCCGATACGCACGACCTCGATGAGCTTGGTGGGGCTGGAGTCGAGGTCAACCATGTTTCCGGCCTCCTTGGCAGCCTGGGTGCCCGTGTTCATGGCCACGGCGACGTCGGCCTGGGCCAGAGCGGGCGCGTCGTTGGTGCCGTCGCCGGTCATGGCGACCAGGTGGCC
>USHT01000037.1 GCA_900554455.1 uncultured Collinsella sp. | reverse complement strand
CCACTCCACCCCCTATATGTTGCAAAACACCCCCGAGCATATGTTCGAAAACACAATATGTTGTGTTTAGAGCAAAGGCGGGATGCCACCTGTAGCACCCCGCCTTTCAACCTCAACCTTCAAGTTGACCTTGAGGCGATTTTTACGTCCCTTTATATGCCGTTCACATCGCCCCCAAACTCCCCCACCCAAGGCACGTGCGGCCCACCACCGCGATGCCAAGTGGCGAAAAATGGGACGGGCCCCAGATTGCCCATGCGCGCGCAAAAGCACGCCGTGGCAATCTGGGGCCCGTCCCCAAATACCTATAAATTTGCAGTTCAGCGATGAGTTAACGATGCGCCAGCGGGTGCGCCGCCAGATAGATCTCGGTCAGTTGCGTACGATCGACATGCGTGTAGACCTGCGTGGTCGATATATCGGCATGTCCCAAGATCTCCTGTAGCACACGGAGGTCTGCGCCGCCCGCAAGCGTATGGGTGGCAAAGGAGTGACGCAGCGTATGGGGATGGAGTCCCACCAGCCCCACCTGGCGCCCATAGCGCTCACAGATGGCATGAATGCCCTGGCGTGACAGACGGCGGCCGTTCTTATTTAAAAAGACCGCCGAGGTCTCGGTTCCGCGGGCATGGGCCGCCAAGCGGGAACGCCCCTCAGTTACATAGAGCGTCAGAGCTCGCGCCGCGCTTCCCACCAGCGGGGACAGGCGTTCCTTTGAGCCCTTACCGCGAACGAGTACAAAGCCATCGTCAATATGGATATCGCTCACATCGAGCCCCACCAACTCGCTCACACGTAAACCGCATCCGTAGAGCACTTCCAAGATGGCATGGTCGCGCAAGCCCATCTCGCCCTCGGGAAAGTCTTGATCGAGCAGCGCCGAGACATCCTCCACCGATAGATACTCCGGCAAACGCTCAGCCTTTTTAGGCAGGCGCAACGCCGCCGTTGGATTTTGGGCCACAGCCCCATCGCGCACCAAGAAGGCATGCAGGCCCTTCACGGCCGCAAGCGCACGCTCCACCGAGGCATCGGAATAGCCTCCATCGCGACGGTCGGCAACAAAGCCCTCCACGACCTGACGGGTCACCTCTTCAAAAGACACAATACCCGCCCGCTCCAGATAGGCGCAGTACGTCGTCAGGTCACGACGATAGGCCGCAATCGTGTTGCGCGCCAAACCCCGCTCGACCGCGAGGTAATCGAGATACTCCCCCGCCGCCACGGCGAGCGACGAGGGAGTAGCTTCGGTATGTTCCTTATTCGCCGGCACCCTTAGTCCGTAGCAAGGTTCATGGGCGTCACCTGCAGACGGTCGACACCCTCGTGCTGGCCGATCGAAGCGCGCACGAACTCGCGGAACAGCGGCTGCGGGTTGGTCGGGCGGCTCTTGAACTCGGGATGAGCCTGGGTTGCCACATACCACGGATGCACGTCGCGCGGCAGCTCGACCATCTCGACCAGGCGCTCGTCGGGCGACAGGCCCGAGATAACCAAGCCGGCGTCCTCGAGCTGGTCACGGAAGGCGTTGTTGAACTCAAAGCGATGACGGTGACGCTCGTAGACGAGTTCCTCGCCATATGCCTCGCGAGCGAGGGTATCGGCGGCGAGCTTGCACGGATAGGCGCCCAGGCGCATGGTGCCGCCCTTCTCGGTCACGTCCTCCTGCGAGCTCATCAGATCGATGACGCTATACGGGCCATCCGGATCGAACTCGGAGGAGCTGGCGCCGGCAAGGCCGACGACGTTGCGGGCGAACTCGCACACGGCCACCTGCATACCCAGGCAAATGCCCAGATACGGAATCTTGTGCTCACGGGCAAACTCGGCCGCGAGGATCTTGCCCTCCAGGGCGCGCTTGCCAAAGCCGCCGGGGACCAGGATGCCCGAGGCGTCGCCCAGAACCTCGGAGACATTCTGCTCGTCGAGGCTCTCGCCGTCGACCAGCTGGACGTCCACATGGCGATCGTAGAAGACACCCGCATGGTGCAGGGCCTCGATAACCGACAGGTACGCATCGGGCAGCTGCGTGTACTTGCCCACGACGGCGATCTTCACCTTGTCGGCGTGATGGTTGGCGTGGTTCTGTTTGCGCAGGAACTCGTTCCACTCGCTCATGTCGCGCTCACGCGGGTCCAGACCCAGGCGCTCGCAAATGCGCAGGTCAAAAACCTGCTCGGCAAGCAGCTGCGGAACATCGTAAATGCTCGCGCAGTCCTCGTTGGTAAAGACACAATCGGTGTCGACGTCGCAGAAGCTTGCGATCTTTCCGCGGATAGCGTCATCGATATGGTGGTCGGAGCGCAGCACGATGATATCGGGCTGGATGCCAAAGCTGCGGAGCTCCTTGACGGAATGCTGCGTGGGCTTGGTCTTGACCTCGTGGGCGGCGGCGATATAGGGAACGAGCGACACGTGGATGTAGCAGACGTTCTCGGGGCCGGCCTCCTTGCGGTACTGACGGATGGCCTCGACAAACGGTTGGGACTCGATGTCGCCGATCGTGCCGCCCAGCTCGGTGATGACTACATCGGAGCCGGTCTGCTCCTCGATGCGGCGGAACTTGTCCTTAATGGCATTGGTGACGTGAGGAATCACCTGCACGGTACCGCCCAAAAAGTCGCCGCGACGCTCGCGGGCGATCAAGCTCTTATAGATGGCGCCGGTCGTAAAGTTGGAATCGCGGGTCAGGTTCTCATCAATAAAGCGCTCGTAATGACCCAGGTCCAGGTCGGACTCGTAACCATCCTCGGTAACGAAGACCTCACCATGCTGGAAGGGGCTCATGGTACCGGGGTCGACGTTCAGATACGGATCGGCCTTCTGCATCGTTACTTTGTAGCCACGCGACTTGAGCAGACGGCCCAGCGAGGCCGCGGTGATACCCTTGCCCAAAGACGAAACCACGCCACCGGTTACGAACACATGCTTGGTCATATTGAGTTACCTGCGCTTCCCGTAGAAGTTGTTTATCCACATCTTACGGGTCTTCATTGTAATACTCGCGCCGCGGACCGTTCGCAATTTTTCTCGCGTGCGATTGCATTTCTCAATCTTGAAACAAAACGCCGCCCGGTTTCCCAGGCGGCGTCGCTATGGCAAGGGTTACATGCTGCTATCGATCAGCAACCTCGTCCTCAAGCATTTCTTGAACGAGCATGCCGGTACGGACGCCCTCAAGATACCACTCGCCACGTTCGGTGAGGCAAATGCCATTTGCAAGCTGACCGCCGTCGTCGCTATAACGCGAGACGACATCAATCATGCCTTCGGAATCCAAGCGATCGATTGCGGCGCGGGCACGATACGGCGAAACCCCCACGCGCTCGGCAAGCGTTTTGCGCGAGAAACCATACGGCCCGCCATTGTCTTCGGTTTGCCGGTCGATCTCCATCAACACCAGCACCTCGACACGCTTCATATCGTTGACACTCGCACGACCCTTGCCCGCCATAGCAGCCTCCTCAAACCGAGCACGAGCATCTAACGCGCCGTGCGCGACCGACACACCTCACGATGGCAGGTAATATCCATCATGCGGCATCCCGCTAAGGATGAAACAGTTACGGTTATTGTATACCGCTCAAATTGTTTCTAGGCAGGTAAACAGCTATTTTTCGCCGAAATAGGCGCTTTATTGATCAAAAAGCCGTACCGGGCGCTAACCCGATACGGCCAAAATGCAATGCAATTACCGCGGTGCTTCAAACTTAGCGATGGAAGAAACCGCGGCGCTCAAACTTGGGCTCGCAGCACACGTTGATACCCAGTTTGCGCAGTACCGTCTCGTCCGTCGGCGAGATAATCACGCTAAAGAAGGCATCGCAACCGCGCAGCTGCTCCAGGCCCGAAAGGACGCGAGCGGCCGTCTCACTCGTGGCCGAGGTGATCGACAGCGCCATAAGCGTCTCGTCGGTGTGGAGGCGCGGGTTTTTGCTGCCCAGGAAATGCGTCTTGAGCTTGCTGATGGGCTCGATCGCCTCATCGCTAATGACCTCGAGCTCAAGGTCGACGCCCGAGACATGCTTGAGGGCGTTCATAATGAGCGAACTTGCGGCGCCCAGGCGCGTGGAGGTCTTACCGGTCACCACGGAGCCATCGGGCATGACCATGGCACCCACGGGACCACCCGTCAGCTGCTCCCTGGTGAGGGCCGCCGAGCGCGCCGGTGAGTAGTTCTTATCGATGCCGGCTTTCTTCATAATAATCTTGAGACGGTCGACTTGCTCATCGCCCACGCCGGTACGGCGCACATTTTCGACCGCGGTAAAGTAGCGGCGGACGATCTCCATCTTGGAAGCGTCGCGGCAGGCATCGTCATCGGTGATGGCAAAGCCGACCATATTGACGCCCATGTCCGTAGGGCTCTGGTAGGGGCTCTTGCCCAGGATCTTTTCCATCAGAGCACGGACCACCGGGAAGGCCTCGACGTCGCGGTTGTAGTTGACCGTGGTCTTGTTGTAGGCCTCCAAGTGGAAGGAGTCGATGATATTGGCATCGTCGAGATCGGCCGTTGCTGCCTCATAGGCGATGTTGACCGGATGCGTGAGGGGCAGATTCCAGACCGGGAATGTCTCAAACTTGGCGTAGCCGGCGGCGGTGCCGTGCTTGTGCTCGTGATAGAGCTGCGAGAGGCAAGTGGCGAGCTTGCCTGAGCCGGGGCCGGGAGCGGTGACCACGACGAGCGGACGCGTGGTCTCGACAAACTCGTTCTTGCCGTAGCCATCGTCGGACACGATCAGATCGACATCGTGCGGATACCCCTCGATGGGATAGTGCAGCTTGGCGGGAATACCGAGCGCGTTCAGGCGGTTGCGGAACACATCAGCAGCAGGCTGGCCAGCGTACTGGGTGATGACCACAGCCGCGATGGCAAAGCCGTTGCCGCGGAACAGGTCAACCAGGCGCAGCACATCCTCGTCATAGGTAATGCCCAGGTCACCACGAGCCTTGTTTTTCTCGATGTGGTTCGCGTTGATCGCGATGATAACCTCGACATCGTCGGCGATGCTCTTGAGCATGCGGAACTTGCTGTCCGGTTCAAAACCCGGTAGCACGCGGCTCGCATGATAGTCATCGAATAGCTTACCGCCAAACTCCAAATAGAGCTTACCGCCAAACTGCGAGATGCGCTCCTTAATGTGAGCAGCCTGCAGCTCGATATACTTCGCGTTGTCGAAACCCTGGCGCATGTATGGCTCCCGTCCCGTTTCCATTTAATGTCTTAGGCGATTATAACGGAGCCCGCCCTCCCCGATACCCAGACCATCAACAGGCACCAACCAAACATCCGTTAAACCTCTTGTCGGACATATTTGGTGCAAACTAACCTGACCCCATTGCACCGCCCCATAACACCAACAATGGCAGCGCCGCAGGTGGAGCAAAAGTCAGCGAAAGCCCGCCAGAGCGAGCAAGGTGCCTTGAAACAAGGCGGCATTGACCTTCTGGTCATGCCGCCGAAGTTGAAAGGCAGATTGCCGCTCTGGCGGGCTTGCAGCGTCGAGTGGTTCCGGCGTTTGGTAAAACGCCGGAACACAAGAGCGCCCCCTCCCGCGCACGGAACGGAAGGGGGCTAAAGGTAGGAGTCTACCGGTGGGTTTACCCCACCGGACAGACGATGACCAGGTGATCCTCTACAGGATCGTCAAGGTTTCCGTGGGGCACCCGTTGGGTACTTAGAGCAGCACGCAGGCGACGGTCAGGATGACGGCGCAGACGACGGAGAGAGCGACGATGAGCTTAAGGGCAAACTTGAGCCAGGTCGTCCACTCGATCTTGGCCAGGGCGAGACCGCCCATGATGGCGCCGGAGGTCGGGGTGAACAGGTTCACGACACCGATGGCGGCGGAGAAGATCATGACCATGACCTCGGGCGAGAAGCCGAGCTTAACAGCCAGCGGTCCCATGATGGGCATGGAGACGGTGGCCATACCGGAGGTCGAGGGGATCAGGAAGGACAGGCCGAAGTAGACCAGGAAGCTCATGGGAGCGAAGATCACGCCGGACAGGCCAGCCAGGGCATTGGCGGCAGCGTCGAGAACGAAGACGTCGAGGCCGGTGTTAGCCATGAGGACGGAGATACCACGAGCGAGGGCGATGACGAGAACAACGGACATCATGTCGGCAGCGCCGGTGATGAAGGTGTTAACGATCTGCTTCTCGGACAGGCCACCGATGATACCGATCAGGACGGCCATGAGGAAGAACCAGGTGGAAGCCTCGTCGAAGTACCACTGGCCAATGGGCAGGCCGGTGATCAGGGCAGACCAGCCCTGGACGACGGCGTTACCGTCGGCGTCGTAGACAGCGCCAGCGTCGAAGAAGTTGGCGACGCCCTCGTTGAGGTCGGCCAGCGGGATGAAGCCGACGATCATGACGACGAAGGTGAAGGCGAAGGCGATCAGAACACCCTTCTGACGACCGGTGAGCTTGACCTCCTTGTGGACCTCGGAAGCAGCCTTGCCGTGAGCTTCTTCGGCGTCCTTGAGCTCCTGCATCGACAGGATGGTAGAACCCTTGTCAGCCTTGACCTTCTTGGCATAGTTCATCACGAAGACGATGGACATAGCGGTAGTGACAATCCACAGGACGGCACCGAGGCCGATGATGATGGACTGGTTGACCTCAATGCCAACGCCGGTCAGAGCGTCGACGGCAGCGCCGACGGCGAACGGGTTAACCGTGGAGCCCAGGCAGCCGCAGCCAGCGCCGAGCAGGACGGTAGCGGCGCCGACCATGGGGTCGAAGCCAGCGGCCATCATGGTAGCGGCGAGCAGGGCGTAGAAGGGAACGGTCTCCTCGCACATACCATAGGTGGTACCACCGAGGGAGAAGATGAGCATCAGCACGGGAACGAGCATGATCTCGTTGCCCTTAAGCTTCTGCACCAGGACGGCAATGCCGTTGTCCAGAGCGCCGGTCTCGGTCATCATGCCAAGGAAGCCGCCCAGAATCATAACGAAGAGGCAGACGGGCAGAGCGTCAGCGAAGCCCTTAATCGGGGCGGTGCAGAAATCGCTCAGGCGGGCTGCGGTAACCGCGCCGCCGGACGTGCCGGAGACGATAACGGTAATTACTGCAACAATTGCCAGCAGAGCAAGAAGAATGGTGAACGATGAAGGCATACCGCGCTTTTTCTTAGCGGTCTCAGTCATGGTTCTCATCCCCCCTTCATAAATCATTTAACTGTCTCGCGCGAAGCGGATCTTCCGTGCCGTGCCCACCGCCCGACGCGAGATATTTACCAGACAAAACCGCTCGGGGTGAGCAGCAATACACCCCGAGCGAGATGCTAGATGCTCTTACTTGAGCGTGGCGTACATGACAGCCTTGATGGTGTGCATGCGGTTCTCGGCCTCATCGAAGACCTTGGAAGCGGGGCTCTCGAAGACCTCGTCGGTGACCTCCTGCTCGGTGATGCCGAACTGCTCGCACTTCTCGGCGCCAATGGTGGTGTTGGTGTCGTGGAAGCTGGGCAGGCAGTGCAGGAAGATGGCGCCCGGGTTGGCCATAGCCATGACCTCGGAGGTAACACGATACGGGGTGAGCTGAGCGATGCGCTCGGCCCAGACCTCGTCGGGCTCGCCCATGGAGACCCACACGTCGGTGTAGATAACGTCGGCACCGGTGACGCCGTCCTTGACGTCGGTGGTCAGCTTGATGGTGCAGCCGTTGGCCTCGGCGATGGGCTTGCAGGCCTCGATGACGTCGTCGGCGGGCATGCACTCCTCGGGGCCGCAGGCCACGAAGTTCATGCCGAGCTTGGAGCAGACAACCATGAGGGAGCGAGCGACGTTGTTCTTGCAGTCGCCCATGAAGACGAGGGTCTTGCCCTTGATGTCGTAGTTGAAGTTCTCCTGGACGGTCAGGATGTCGGCGAGCATCTGGGTGGGATGCCACTCGGTGGTCAGGCCGTTCCACACGGGCACGCCGGACTTAGCAGCGAGCTCCTCGACGTCGTCCTGGGCAAAGCCACGGAACTCGATGCCGTCATACATGCGGCCGAGAACGCGGGCGGTGTCCTCGATGGACTCCTTCTTGCCCATCTGCGACGAACCCGGATCGAGGTAGGTGACGCCCATGCCCAGATCCATGCCGCCGACCTCGAAGGCGCAGCGGGTACGAGTGGAGGTCTTCTGGAAGAGCAGAACGATATTCTTGCCCTCGAGATAGCGGTGCGGAACGCCAGCGCGCTTCATATCCTTGAAGTTCTTGGAGAGCTTGAGCAGGTACTCGATCTCCTCGGTGGTGAGGTCGAGAAGCTTGAGGAAGCTACGGCCGGAGAGGTTAACACCCATGGTTTGATTCCTTTCGAAGAAATGAATTACGTAAGTATTAGTGTTGCCCGTTTAACGGGCGAAGCCGGTGCGGTTGTAGGGGGACCGCACCGGAAACGGAAAGACTTAGAGGTCCTCGCGCCAGAAGGGCATGCTCA
>USHT01000036.1 GCA_900554455.1 uncultured Collinsella sp. | reverse complement strand
GCCGACACCGCATCCGCACTCGCCCCCGCCGCAGAAGACTATCTTCGTGCGCTGCTCGAGCAGAACGCGGCGCAGGCAGTATCGGCGGTGGCGCGGTCGGGCCAGAGCGAAGACATGCTTGTCGACAACATCAACGAAGCGCTCTTTGACCTCGTGGGCGACACCGTTATTGAATTTGGCGCGACAGGACCGCAGATAATCGAGGACTACGAAGCAGACGTGAGAGGATATCTAGACCATGAGTGATACCACATCCACAGCACCCCGCGTGCCCAAGCGCGTCGCCGCCGTCATTCTCAACTCGCTCAAGGGCGGCGTCGTCCCGCGCATCGGCCTTCCCTACATCACCGTGGGACGCGAGGTCGAGATCCGCGCGCTGCTCACCGACCTGAGCCTCATCGCCGATGGCGGCGCAAGCTTCCGCTTTTTGGTCGGTCGCTACGGCGCCGGCAAGAGCTTTTTGCTCCAGACCATCCGCACGCACGCCATGGGCGAGGGATTCGTCGTCGCTGATGCCGACCTGTCGCCCGAGCGCCGTCTGCAGGGCGGTCAGGGGCAGGGCCTTGCCACCTACCGCGAGCTCATCCGCAATATATCGACCAAGACGCGCCCCGAGGGCGGCGCGCTCAATCTTATCCTGGATCGCTGGGTCGCCTCGCGTGCCGACGCCGACGAGTCGTCCGTTAATGCCCAGCTTGCCCCGCTCGAGGAGATGGTCCACGGCTTTGACTTTGTCCGCATGCTCCGCCGTTATCGCACGGCCGTCTCGGAGGGCGATGAAGAGAGCATGAGCCGCGTGACCAAATGGATTCGCGGCGAGTACCGCACCAAGAGTGAGGCACGCGCCGAGCTGGGCTCCTCGACCATCATCAGCGACGACGACTGGTACGACTACATCAAGCTCATCGCGCGCTTTTTGGTCTGCAGCGGTTATAAGGGCATGCTGGTGCTCATCGACGAACTCGTAAACCTGTACAAGATCCCCAACGCCATCACGCGCCAGTACAACTACGAGAAGATCCTGACCATGTACAACGACACGCTGCAAGGCAAGGCACAGTACCTGGGCATGATCATGGGCGGCACGCCAACCTCCATCGAAGACCGTCGACGCGGCGTATTTTCCTACGAGGCTCTGCGCAGCCGCCTCGCCCAGGGCCGCTTTGCGCGCGAGGACCTCAAAGACATGCTTGCGCCCATCATTCGCCTGCAGCCGCTCACCTATGAGGAGCTGCTGGTGCTCATCGAAAAGCTTATGCAGATCCATGCCGGCTACTTTGGATGGACCCCTACGCTTACCGAGAACGACTTGGTGGACTTCCTCAAGATCGAGTTTGGCCGCGTGGGAGCCGACACACATCTGACGCCCCGTGAGGTCATTCGCGACTTTATCGAGCTGCTCGACATCCTATGCCAGAACCCCGACGCCAACGTGGCAGAGCTGCTGCAAAGCGTCGGCGGCGACGCGCTGGCGCCGACAACCGCAACAGGCGACACCGATACCGCAGGCGGCGACCGCAACTTCGCCGAATTCACCATCTAACCTGCCAAAAAGGGACAGGTTTATTTTGGCAGGTTTTATCTGGTCGAACGTTGAAGCAGTCATGCAGCAAGCCGTTGCCAGCCGCGTTGAGAGATTCGTTTTTGAGAGGAGGCCCCGTGAACGCCTTTGACCGCTACGCCCCGTTTATCCAAGACTTCATCTACTCCCACGATTGGGAGAGCTTGCGCTCTATCCAGGTTGCGGCGGCAGATGCCATCTTTAACACGCAGGACAATGTGCTCCTGACGGCATCCACGGCTTCCGGCAAAACCGAGGCAGCCTTTTTTCCCATCCTGACCGAGTTTTGGGAGAACCCGCCCGCAAGCGTGGGCGCCCTCTACATTGGCCCCCTCAAGGCGCTCATCAATGACCAATTCGTCCGCCTCAACGACCTGTGCGAAGAGGCCGATATTCCTGTATGGCACTGGCACGGCGATGTCTCGCAATCGCACAAGGCCAAGCTCATCAAAAAGCCAAGCGGCATCTTGCAGATTACGCCCGAATCACTCGAGGCGCTTCTGATCCACAAGCATATGGCAATCCCGCGCATGTTTTGCGATCTGCGCTATGTGGTCATCGACGAGGTCCACTCGCTCATGCGCGGCGACCGCGGCGGTCAGACACTCTGCCTTATCGAGCGCCTTTCGCGCATGGCGGGCGCTATCCCCCGTTTTGAGGAACCGCGCCGCGTGTGGCGTATCTCCATGGAGCACTTCTACAACTCGGGTCCCCAGGCACAGCAACGAGGATTTATGAGCACAGGTCCGCAGGAAGCCGAGGTGCTCGCATGCGAGCGCATTGAGGCAGTGGCACCCGCGGCACTGCCCGCCGGTGCCCAAGACATGAGTCACAGCGGACAGCTCACACAAGAGGAGCGCCGTCAACGTCGTGAGCGGGCACGGGGCAAGGCCGCTCCCAAAGACCGTCGCACTTCCTCGGCCCCCGAGGGAGAAGTCGACATCCCGCGAGCGACCGAGCAGGCGCTGCTCAACCCCACCGATACCGCACCCGACAACGCCGACCCCGGCATGGGCTATATCTTTGAACATACCCGCGGCCGCAAGTGCCTGGTCTTTGCCAACTCGCGCGAGGAGGCCGAGGCCGTGTGCTCCATGTTGCGCAGCTACTGCGAGAACCGGCACGAACCCGATCGCTTCCTGATCCATCATGGCAATCTCTCGGCATCGCTACGCGAGACCGCCGAGGAGCTCATGCGCGACGAGGAGCAGGCACAGACAACCGTCACCACCTCAACGCTGGAGCTCGGCATTGATATCGGTCGCCTGGAGCGCGCGTTCCAGATTGACGCGCCGTTTACCGTCAGTTCCTTTTTGCAGCGCATGGGGCGCACGGGCCGCCGCGATCTTCCGCCCGAGATGTGGTTTGTCATGCGCGAGGAAGAACCCGAGCCGCGCACGATGATACCCGAGACCATTCCGTGGAAGCTCCTGCAGGGTATCGCGCTCGTACAACTCTATCGCGAGGAAAAGTGGGTCGAGCCGCCCGAGCTCGATCGGCTCCCCTACAGCTTGCTCTACCACCAGACCATGTCGACGCTCGCCAGCACCGGCGAGCTCACGCCGGCCGAACTTGCCCAGCGCGTGCTCACGCTCAGCTATTTCCACCGTATCTCGGCAGACGATTACCGTGTGCTGCTACGTCACCTCATTAAGATCGACCATATCCAGGTCACCGAGGGCGGCGGGCTCATCGTTGGCCTCGCGGGCGAGCGCATCATCAACAACTTTAAGTTCTACGCCGTGTTCCAGGAGAATGAGGAGTTTACCGTCCGCAGCGAATCGGCCGAGCTGGGTACGATCGTCAACCCGCCACCGCCTGGCGAGCGCATCGCCATCGCCGGCCATTGCTGGATTGTCGAGGAAGTGGACTGGAAGCGCCACACTGTCTTTGCCACGCAGGTCAAGGGCCGGGTGCCGGCCTACTTTGGCGACTGCCCCGGCGACATCAATACACACGTACTCGAGCGTATGCGCAAGGCGCTCAACGAGCACGCGGCGTATCCGTACCTGATGGGTAACGCGCGGGCCCGTCTGGCGCAGGCTCGCCATACGGCCGAGATTTCGGGCGCGGGAACTAAGCCGCTCATCAACCTGGGTGGCGACACCTGGGTGCTCTTCCCCTGGCTGGGCAGCTACGCCTTTTTGGCACTCGAGCGCATGCTCAAGATTAAATGCGCCGCTGAGTTGGGCCTTCGCGGACTCGACCCGTCACGCCCGTACTTTATGCAGTTTAGGATGAAGGCCGACGAGGAGACGTTCTTTGAGGTGTTCGCCGCCGAGGCCGAGAAGGACTTCGATCCCATCGACCTCGTCTATCCCGGCGAGGTGCCTTACTTTGATCGGTACGACGAATTCGTTCCAGAAGAGCTCGTGCGCAAAGGCTTTGCCGAAGGCGTGCTCGACATCGAAGACATGAAGCAGCGCGTTCTCGGCTGGCGCGACCACGCCTAAGACCAGTCTTTTTGGGACGGGGAGACCTATTTGTCGTGAAGAACGGTGCCGAGGAAGTCGGTGTCGAAGGGCACGGCTTCGGCAAAGGCGTAGTTGCCGTCGCTGGCGATGAGCAGGTAGTTCTCCTCGCCGCCGAACTCTGCATCGCCACATGGGACCACCCAGGCGTGGGCGAACACCTCGAGCGCCGTGGCGGCGCAATCGCGCAGGAACGTTACGTCGCTCCCCTCGTTTGCGCTCACGATATTGGCAACGTAGATACCCCCGGGGTTCAGGCTGCCTCGCACCAAACGCAACGCCTCAACCGTCGCCAGCTCGCGTACGGGCTCGGCACCGCCAAAGCAATCGCTCACGACCACGTCGTAGCGACGATGGCCCACGCTCGTCACACCCAAATACGAGCGAGCCTCAGCGGTTATCACCCGCAGGCGATCGCCCGCCGCGCGCTCCAGCTCGTCTAGGTAGAACCAGCGGCGCGCCAGGCGCGTAATCTCTCCGTCATACTCGATGACGTCCATGCGCAAGCCCTCGTGCGACATCAGCGCGAACTTGGAATAGGCAAACCCGCCGCCACCCAGCACAAGCATGCGGTTGATGCCGTGACCATAAGCATCGTGCATCGCATCCTCGGACTCAAACACGTCGTCAAACGCACGATAGTACGCAAAGACGGGCTCCGCCCAACGCTCACCAACGTAGCTTGCGCTTTGGTAGACGCCGCCTTGCACCAACACGCGAATCTCATCGCCGTCCCCATCGTGCACGCGTTTCACACGCGCCAACCCATTGCGGGTTCGCGCAACCTGCAGACAGGCAGCACGAACAGCGACGGCGGCCGCACCAAGCGCCGCGGCTCCCAGGGCAACGCCGGCAACGACGCCAGCAGAAACACTCGGCTTGTTCATCTAGAGCTCCTTTTGCAGATAAAGGCCATAGTCATAAAATCCAAGATGGCGATAGTACTCGCGCGTACCAATCGCGCTGATCACGTTGATGCGCGTATAACCCGCATCCCGGGCAATCTCGCACGCACGCTCTACGAGCAGACGCCCCAACCCATGGTGCTGGGCCGCCTGGCCTTGATACCCCACGCGCGCCGCCATGCCATACACGTGTACCTCGCGAATCATCGCCTCGTCCGGCATCGTCGGCAACTCGTCCGCATGTGCGGCAACAAAAGCGCGAACGGGCAGCGACAGACGCAAAAAGCCGGCGATCTTGCCTTCGGGCGTCACCCACTGCAAAAAGCGTTCACGCGTCACCGGCGTCTCGTAAGCGACCTCATCAAGAGACAGTTCATCCAGGTCGGCACCCGCGGTACTGATCTCGCGATAGCGAATCTCGCGCACCGTCGCACCGTCACCCCGAGCGGCCAAGCGGTTCTCAACGAGCTGACGCAGGTTGGGTTTCTTGTTGCCCACCATGATGTCGTCGGAACTAAAGTCGCGGATCATGCGGCTGATGCGGCAGAACGCCGGCGTCACCACGATGTCGTCGGCCAGCACATCGAGCAGCTCTTCCTCGGTATAGGGACGCCACTCGCCGCGCTCGTAGCAGCCCACCAGACGCGAGCCCTCGATGAGCGCACACGGGTAAACCTTGACCTCGTCGGGCATAAAGGCCCCTTCGGTCATAAAGCGTTCGTAGTCGCGCTTGTCCCCCTCGGGCGTGGCGCCCAGCAAGTTAAGCATAAAATGCGCGTGGATCTTAAAGCCAAACAGGCGCGCAAGCGAAAACGCCCGCTCGATCTGCGCCACCGAAATACGACGCTCGTTGATATCGAGCAGGTGCTGGTTGAGGCTCTGGATGCCCATCTGAATCTTGGTGCAACCCAGGCGGCGGATAAGCGTGAGGGCCTTCGGCGTTACGGCATCGGGGCGCGTCTCGATAACGAGCCCCACCACGCGATGCTTCGCCGTCTCGTTGATGCGCTGCTGACGCTCAAGTTCCTCCATCGTTGCCGTCTGCCACTTGGCAACCTCGCCCCACGGCGTACCAGGGCCGTACAGACGACGCACCGCGCGGTTGTAGCCGCCCACGGCAGCATCCACACGCCCCTGCTCGTCGGCAACGCCGGCAGCAAGCTCGACCTCGTCTGTCGCAATGCCGGCGGCCCGATAGCGCTCACGGCGCTCTGCTACCACAGGCGGCAGGGCATCGGCGGGAGCGTCATCGAGCAGACGCCCCGCCTCGGCACGACTGATGCCCGGACGCGCCAACATGGGGTTAGCCGCCACACCAGCCACGGCATCGTCATTGAGCGCGCGGAAGAGCTCCGACATAAACCACGTCTGATACCCTTGCGGATAGTCGCTCCAGGTACCGCCGAGCACAATGAGCTCAATCTTATCGGTCGCATGCCCCATCTGCGAAAGCGCGGTCAGACGAGCGCTTACCTGCAGATACGGGTCAAAGCAATTTTGCTCCGCACGGGCGCACGCCGGCTCGGCGTGCAGATAGCTTTTGGGCATGCGCGGATCGTTGGGGCAAAATAGGCAATCGCCCGAGCATGGCCAGGGCTTGGTGATGACGGTAATGGTCGCCACGCCCGAAGCCGTGCGACGAGGCTTCATGCGTAGCACCTGCAGCAGTCGACGTTCCAGCTCGGCATCGACATTCCACCCAGCCCAACGAGCCGGCTCCTCACGTTTTACCCGCTGGTAAAACGGCAGCAGACGGCGCTTGGCCAAATCGCGTTTGTCGGCACCCTCACAACGCGCCTCGGCATGTATCAGTTTGACGAGCGCTTTGTCGTCCACGGTCTCGCCGCGACGCAGAGCCTCGAGTATGTTCAAGATAATCTGTTCCATGCCCCCATTGTAAAGGCAAAGGCGCCGAAGCCCGTCACGGCTCCGGCGCCTCCATCAAAGAGCATGCCTATATGTACCGATCTCCAAAAACCGCATGTCACTCCGGATCAAACGACATGTCGCCCGAACCGACCTCAAAACGATACGTAGCAGACTTATCGCCGTTATCGAATTCAAGATTCAAAATGGTCTCGCCGTCGTAGCCAAGCGGAAGGAAATCGCTCTCAAAGTCGCCGCTGCCCAAGGTGAGGCTCGCCTTAAAGCCCGTCGAGTTCGGAACTGTCATCTCCACATCGCCCGAGCCCACACTCACGTCCATCGACTTCGCGGGGGCCTGGTAGAGCTCGAACGTCACATCGCCCGAACCGACCTCGGCATTCAGGGTATCGGTCACGGTGCCCGTAAACTCAACGTCTCCAGAGTCCAAAGTCAGGTTGAGGTCATGACACGCAATGCCCGCGACCGTCAGGTCACCCGATCCTACATTCGCTGTAATGCCCACCATGCTATCGGCAACTTCGCGCGGCAGTTCGACGGTAACCGTGCGGTCAATGGCGCGCTCGTCATCGCAATCGAACTGGCGAATCTTGAGCGTAGAGCCCTTGATTTCGGCCAGGTTCTGGGTTGCCGCATCGAAGGCAACGGTCCCCGTTGCCACGCGACCGCTTTCAATTACGCGCACTGGCCCGCTGGAGACGTGTTTGACCTCGACCGTGCCCGACGTCACGTCCAAGTCAAGCGATGTGAACGCGTCGGCATCAAAGGTTTCGCTCGAAAGCTGCTGAGGCTGAGCGGAATAGTTACCGCCATCCAAAAGATCGTCCTCGTCAACCGCATCGTCCATACCAGAGAAGCCGGATACAACATCGTCGAGATCCCACGGGCCATCAAAATGAATCAAAGTCCGCGAAATGCCAAAGACAAGCCCGATGATGAGCACAAACGCTCCGATGCCAACGCCCAAGCGTACCTTGGATTCATGCGAAAGCTTCATCATTCATCACTCTCTTTGGCAATCGGCTCAGCGGTAGTCGCGGTAGCCACGTCAGCATCAGATTCCGCAGAAGTATCCTTCCCCTGGGCCTTGACCGCCACCGACGCCGAACCAACCTGAATATCCCCGCGCGCCCAATCGCCATCGAGCGCACGCGCCACCCAGTGATAGATGGGAATCGTAAAGAAGATCAGTGCGGCAAAGGGGTCGGCACCAAACAGGAACATCAGCAAAAAGAACAGCAGCCAGCACACGGCCCAATACGGGAACGACTGGAACGGGCCCTTCACCGGAGTCGAGCCAACCGCACCGCCACTCGTCGCCTGCGCCGTAGCGGCATTGGCGGCCTGCGCACTCCACCTTGCCGCTTGCGCCGCCTTGGCGGCGGCGTCACTCGCCTGTGTTGCCGCCTCGGTGGCACGTGCCGCCGCCTCATGGGTGCGTGCGCGCTCTGCCGCCTCGGCCTCGCGTTGGCGAGCGCGGTCCTCGTTCTCAAACTCGATATCGTCCTCAATCTCGTCGCTCGGATTGAGCAACTCGTCCAAGCTCACACCATAGAGCTTGGCGAGCGAGATCAGGTTCTCGGTATCGGGCGAGCTCTCCGCGCGCTCCCATTTACTGACTGCTTGGCGCGACAGTCCCAGCTTTCGTGCCAGCCCTTCTTGGCTAAAACCCTTGCTGCGACGAAGGTCGGCGAGCCGCTGCGCAGTTTCTACATTCATGGTTCCTCCTA
>USHT01000035.1 GCA_900554455.1 uncultured Collinsella sp. | reverse complement strand
CGAGCCGACCTCGGCGCTCGACCCCGAGATGGTCCAGGAGGTTCTGGACGTTATGATTGAGCTCGCGCAGGAGGATATCACCATGATCTGCGTGACGCACGAGATGGGCTTTGCGCGCCAGGTGGCCGACCGCGTCATCTTTATGGAGGACGGCCGCATTCTGGAGGAGGGCACGCCCGAGCACTTCTTCGATAACCCCGAGAACCCGCGCTGCCGCGAGTTCCTGTCCAAGATTCTGCACTAGGCGCGGTGATGGACATGACGGATATGACGAGGGCGGCCGTGTCGCGCCGTCACTTTTTGCAGCTGGCCGGTGCCGGCGTGCTTGCGCTGACGGGGACCGCGCTTACCGGTTGCGGCAACTCCACCAGTGGCGAGGGCTCCGACAAGGGGTCCAAGCTCGCGGCCATCAAGTCGCGTGGCCATCTGAATGCCGGCGTTAAGAAGGACGTTCCCGGCTATGGCTATTACGACACCGCCAAGGGTCGCTTTGAGGGCATGGAAGTTGATTTGTGCTACCAGATCGCCGCTGCCGTCTTTGGCGTGAGCTACAAGGAGGCCCGCGCCCAGGAGCTTGTCGAGTTTACCGACGTAACGCCCAAGACACGCGGCCCGCTGATCGATAACGGCCAACTCGACGTGGTCGCGGCGACCTACACCATCACCGACGAGCGCAAGAAGAGCTGGGATTTCTCGACGCCGTACCGCACCGACTACGTGGGGCTCATGGTCAAGAAGCGTTCGGGCTTTACCTCGATTGAGGACCTGGACGGCAAGGTCATTGGCGTGAGCCAGGGCGCCACCACGCAGGGCCTGATCGAGCAGATGATCAAGGACAACGGCTTTAGCTGCAAGCCCGAGTTTAGGGCCTTTAGCGGCTATCCCATCATCAAGAGCTCGCTCGACGCCGGCAATATCGACGTCTTTGCCATGGACCGCTCCACGCTGGCCGGTTACATGAACGAGACCGTTGAGCTGTTGCAGCCCGAGGTCAAGTTTGGCGAGCAGGGCTACGGTGTGGCGACCAAGAAGGGCTGCGACCTTTCGGCCGTGGTCGATCAGGTGATTTGCGATCGCCTGGCCGATGGCTGGCTCGACCAAGAGGTCAAGACCTGGGGTCTTGTATAGGCGCATCGTCCAAGGAAGGAATCAAATGCTCGAAGGATTATTTGACGCCGACCGTTGGTCGACGACATTTCAAAACATGGGGCCCTTCTGGGAGGGCTTTGGCGTGACGCTGCAGGTGGTCGTTGCCGGCCTGCTGCTGTCGCTGGTGCTGGGTACGCTGCTGGGCGTGTTCTCTACCACTCGCTCGCGCGTGCTGCGCGCCATAAGCCGCGTGTACGTGGAGTTTTACCAGAACACCCCGTTGCCCGTGCAGGTGCTCTTTATGTACATGGCCGGTCCGCAGTTTTTGCAGGCCATAACCGGTGCCGACCAGCCGGTGCGCATTGCGCCGTTCGTGCTGGGCTTCTTGGGTGTGGGTCTGTATCACGCAGCCTACATTTCGGAGGTCATCCGCACCGGTATCGAGGCGGTTCCGCGCGGTCAGATGGAGGCGGCCCAGAGCCAGGGCTTCACCCGTGCGCAGGCATACTGGTACATCGTGCTGCCCCAGACATTCAAGATCATTCTGCCGCCGCTGTGTAACCAGGCGCTCAACCTGGTCAAGAACACGTCGGTGCTGGCGCTCGTGGCCGGCGGCGACCTTATGTACCGTTCCGACAACTTTGTGAGTCTGTACGGTTACCTGCAGGGATACATCGTCTGCTGCCTTATGTACTTCATCATCTGCTTTCCGCTCGCCATGCTGGTGCAGTGGCTCGAGCGCCGCTCCAAGGAGCGTCCGCGCGGCGTGAGCCTGGCCGAGCTGGGGCTCGACAACGTAGAGGAGGCCTAGCGCATGGAAATCTTCAACGCGACCAACCTGCTCTACATTTGGGGCGGCTTTGTTAAGACCATAGAGATCTCGGCGCTGTCGATCTTTTTCTCGCTCATCTTTGGCACGGTGCTGGCGCTCGTTAAGAGCTATACGCCCCGCCCGTTCCGTATTTTGGTGAGCGCCTATATCGAGCTGTTCCGTTGCACGCCGAACCTGCTGTGGATCCTGTTTATCTACTTTACGGTGCAGGGTTTGGACATTGTGATTTCGACCATCGCCTTTACGCTGTTTACCAGCGCTGTTATGGCCGAGATTGTGCGCGGCGGCCTCAACTCGATTCCGCGTGGCCAGTTTGAGGCGGCGCAGAGCCAGGGCTTCGGCTTCTTTGCCACCATGCGCTACATCATTCTGCCGCAGACGTTTAAGACGATCATTCCGGCGCTGTTTAGCCAGTGCACGACCGTCATCAAGGACAGTTCGTATCTTTCGGGCATTAACGTGGCCGAGCTCATGTACACGGCAAACGTCGTGATGGCGCATGCGATCGACCTGTCGCAGGTGCTTATGCTCTATGGCCTGGTGTTTGCGATGTACTTTGTGCTCAACTTTGGTATCTCGCTGCTGGTCCGAGCATATCAACGTCGTATCGTGGCAGCGTAGTCCTGCTTCCCCAAGCACGGCACCTTGCCTCTCAATCGTCGCTTGCGTACATTTAGTACGCGGCGCTCCTCTTTCGGGGCAATCTGCCGCACTTGGGAAACCAGGACGGTCGTAAGTGACAAAATGGGAATCAGGAATCGCCTATTTCTCATTTGTTAGAAAGGAATCGCGATGAGCGATCTGGTGAACAAGAAGAGTCCTGTGGTCATTACCATCGCGCGCGACTTTGGCGCCGAGGGCCACGAGATTGGTCGCATGCTTGCCGACGAGCTGGGGATTCCACTGTATGACAACGAGCTGCTGGTGCGCGCATCGCTGCGTGCGGGCGAGTCACTCGATAAGATGGCCGCCTATGACGAACGTCTGGCCGTGGAGAACATGGCGTTCCTGCCCGACCGTTACGATGCCCGTTCGTACTCGGACAAATTATTCCAAAAGATGAGCCAGGTGATTTTGGATCTGGGCGAGACCGAGAGCTGCATTATCGAAGGCCGTCTGTCCGATTACCTGCTGCGTAACAACCCCAACCACATTGCCGTGTTGGTGACCGCTCCCTTTGAGGACCGCGTCGAGATCGTGCGCAAGAAGCGTGGCCTTAACAAAAAGAAGGGCGCCAAGCTGGTCAAACAGCAGCAGAAGGCGCGCGAGGCGTTCTATAAGCGCTACAGTGCCGGCAAATGGAAGATGACGAGCGGTAAAGACATCGTCGTCAACCGCGCCAAGCTGGGCCGCGAGGGTTGCAAAGACGCTATTGCCGCAGCCTACCGCTACAAGGTGGCCCAACTCGAAGGCTAACCGACCAAAACCACCACAAAGGCGCCGCCCCTTTGTGGCGGTCGGGCGGCCGGCATAGAAAAAGTCCCCGCCGGGCGTGTGCTCGACGGGGACTTTGCCGTTTGGTGGTTAGCGCTGTAGGTGATTACTCGCCCAGCAGGCTCTTGGTGATGGAAGCGGCGGCCTTCTTGCCGGCACCCATCGCCAGAATGACCGTAGCGGCACCGGTGACGATGTCGCCGCCGGCCCAGATGCGGGGATCGGTGGTCTGGCCGGTCTCCTCGTCGGCGACGATGTAGCCCCACTTGTTGAGCTCCATCTTGCCGCCGATCTTCTTTGCGAAGGGGTTGGCGTTGGTGCCGATAGCCGAGATCGCGACGTCGCAGGGGATCTCCTCGATGGCGCCCTCGATGGGCACCGGGCGACGGCGGCCGGACTCGTCGGGCTCGCCGAGCTCCATCTTCTGGACCTTGACGGCGCATACGGAGCCGTCCTCGCCGGCGACAAACTCGAGCGGGGAGACGAGCGGCAGAACCTCGACGCCCTCGGCCTTAGCATGGTGCAGCTCGGCGCGACGGCAGGGCATCTCGTCCTCGGTACGACGGTAGGCGATGATGGCGTGCTCGGCGCCCAGGCGCTTAGCGGTACGGACGGCGTCCATAGCCACGTTGCCGCCACCAAAGACGACGACGTTCTTGCCGTGCTTGGTGGGGGTGTCGTACTCGGGGAACTTGTTGGCCTTCATCAGGTTCACGCGGGTGAGGTACTCGTTCGCGAAGAAGACGTTGGGCAGGTTCTCGCCGGGGACATTGAGGAACTTGGGCAGGCCAGCGCCGGTCGCCACGTAGATGGCGTCGAAGCCCTGCTCGAACAGCTCCTCGGCCGTGGCCATGTTGCCCACGACGGAGTTGTACTCAAACTTGACGCCCATGTCCTCCAGGCCGTCAATCTCGCGCTTGACGACCGCCTTGGGCAGACGGAACTCGGGGATGCCGTAGACCAGCACGCCGCCGCCGGTGAAGAAAGCCTCAAAGACGGTGACGTCAAAGCCATTGCGGGCGAGCTCGCCGGCGCAGGTGATGCCGGACGGGCCGGAGCCGACGACGGCGACCTTCTTGCCGTTCTTGGGGGCCATCTTGGGCGTGGAGGCGAGCTCGGGGCGGTCACCCAGGAAGCGCTCGAGCTGGCCGATGGCCACAGGCTCGGACTTCTTGCCACGGATGCACTTGCCCTCGCACTGGTTCTCCTGCGGGCAGACGCGGCCGCAGATGGCGGGAAGCATGGAGTCCTCGCGGATGGTATCGAGGGCGCCGCCGAAGTCCTTCTCGCGGATCTGCTCGATAAAGCGGGGGATGTTGATGTTGACGGGGCAGCCCTCAACACAGAACGGCTTCTTGCAGTTGAGGCAGCGCTCGGCCTCGGCCAGCGCCATCTCCTCGGTGAAGCCCTTGTCGACGGGGCGGAAGTCGCAGGCGCGCTCGGCAGCCGGCTCCTCGTTATCGGGGGTGCGGGGCGACTTCATATCGGCAACGAAACGACCGTTAACTAGTGGCATGCGCAGCTCTTTTCCTCATAGGCCTTGAGGGACTCGCCCTCTTCGGAACGATAAGCGGCCTGGCGGGCACGAAGGTCATCCCAGTCGACCAGGGTGGCATCGAAGTCGGGGCCGTCGACGCAAGCGAACTTGGTCACGCCGCCCACCTCGACGCGGCAGCAGCCGCACATGCCGGTGCCGTCAACCATGATGGGGTTGAGCGACGCGGTGATGGGGGTGTCGTATTTCTGGGCGGTGAGGGTCGAGAACTTCATCATCGGAACGGGGCCGACGCAGAAGACCTGGCTCACGGCCTTGTCCTGCAGCAGGCGCTCCAGCGGAGCGGTGACAACGCCCTGCTCGCCGTAGGAGCCGTCGTCAGTGGTGATGTGGATGTGGTCCTCGTCGAGGAGCTCGCGGAACTGGTCCTCCATAAGCAGGAGGTCCTTGGTGCGGGCGCCCATGATGGCGTGCACCTCATGACCGGTCTCGACCAGGTGCTTGGCGACCGGGAAGGCAATTGCCAGGCCGACGCCGCCGCCAATGACGGCGCAGGGGCCCTCAGCCATCTCGGTGGGAACGCCCAGCGGGCCCACGACGTCGCGCAGCGACTCGCCAGCCTCGTAGGTGGACAGCATCTCGGTGGTCTTGCCGATCACCATGAAGATGAACTCGACCCAGCCCTCGTCACCGTTCCAGCCGGCCAGGGTAAACGGGACACGCTCGCCCGTCTCGTTGGCGCGAACCATGAGGAACTGTCCAGCGTGCGCATGCTTGGCGATTGCAGGCGCCTCGATGCGGAACTTGAACACCTTCTCCGAGAACTGCGTCTTCTCCAGGATCTTATACATAGAACCCCTCTCTTGTTAGGACTGCCGAACCGTGCCTCCACGGAAATGAACGGTAGCCCGAATAAAACCGTACGTGCACAGGCGTTGTGCAGACATACGGTGCAAATTATACCCTCATGGACATGTCACTTACGTGTGTCTTCGGCGGTTGGGAGCAGGGTTTATCCACTTCGGCCTACCAAACAGGGGCAGAATTATTTTGGTCAGTTTTATCGGGTAAAACGGCAAAGGGGGCCGGCCTCGGTTTGTGATGAGGCCGGCCCCCTTTGGGGTGTTGCGTGCATGTGGCGGCGCAGGGTTTATTGCGATGCGCTCACTGTGGCGTTTCCGCAGATAAAACCTGCCAAAATAAACCTGTCCCTAAATGGTAGGTTTTAGTGCTTGCCGTTGGCGGAGGCGGCGCCGTTGACGTGGTCGCGGGCATAGACCACGCCGTGCACGATCGCCAGGCCGGCGGCGTCGGCCGCGCGGGCGCAGGTGTCCTGGAAATCCTCGGCCTCGCGGGCGCGCAGCTGCTTAAGCACGTAGTCGGCGACGGCCATCTTGCCGGGAGGGTTGCCGATGCCGGTGCGGATGCGGCTGAAGTCGCGGCTGCCCATCTTGTCGATGATGGAACGCAGGCCGTTGTGGCCGGCATGGCCGCCGCCGACCTTGACGCGCACGTCACCGGCGGGAATGTCGAGCTCGTCGTGGATTACGAGCAGCTCCTCGGCCTTGATCTTGTACTCGCGACAGAGCTTGGAGATGGGGCCGCCCGAGGTATTCATGTACGACTGCGGCTTGACCAGCACAATCTGCCGCTTGCCCCCCTCTTCCTCGGGGTCGTTGATGTTGATGAGCGCGACCTCGGCGCCGGCCTGGTTTTTCCAGTACGTGACGCCGGCCTGACGGGCCAGCTCGTCGATTGCCTTAAAGCCGGCGTTGTGGCGGGTCTTGGCATATTCCTCGCCCGGGTTGCCAAGCCCGGCAACCATGCGAATCTTAAGCGGCTGTGCAGCTGCCATATTTGTCCTTCCGTTACACATAAGAGTTTAATCAACGACAAAGGCTACCACGCCCGCCGAAGGCGAGGAAAGGTTGCAGCAAAGTCATTTCAGAAAATAGCTGCCCCGAGACAGCAGGAAGCCCCGGACACGCCGGGAGGGGTTATCAAAGCGAACATCCCGCAGCCGCAAAGCGGCGAGGACGTGCCCGTGGAAACCCCGCAGGCGGTCGGGCCCGGACAGGAACGTTACTCTTTTTCGACCGCGCGCATGATCGCCTTGTAGATCTCCATCAGCGGAATGATCAGGAAGGCCAAGCCCAGCGCGGCGATAACGCCCTTAAGCTCAAGCGTCACGGGGCCAAAGAACATCTCGGCAAGCGTCGGCTGCACGGTCACGATAACCGTCAGCACCAGCGCCAGCGCAGCCGAAGCCCAAAGCCACTTGTTCTGCTTCTTCATGCTAAACAGCGACGCACGACGGCTGCGCATATTGAAGCAGTGGAAAATCTCGACCATGTTGAGCGTGATGAACGCCATCATCACGCCTTCCTCGTCGGCATTGCCGGCGATCATATCGGCGATGTGGATGTAGCCCATGTCAAAGTACACGCCCACAAAGAAGCTCGCCAGCACCAGCACGGTAATGATCAGGCCCTGAACCACGCAGTCCAGGCCCATGTGACCGGCAAAGACACCGTCCTTGGCGTTGCGCGGCTTGCGCTTCATGATATCGCCCTCGGCGTCCTCCATGCCCAGCGCGAGCGCGGGGAAGCAGTCGGTGACCAGGTTCACCCACAGCAGCTGCACCGGCTGGAAGATGGTAAAGCCGATGAGCGTGGCGATAAACACCGAGAACACCTCGGCAAGGTTGGCCGAAAGCAGGAACTGGATGACCTTGCGGATGTTGTCGTAGATGCGACGGCCCTCTTCGCAGGCACCGATGATGGTGGCGAAGTTATCGTCCGTCAGGACCATGTCCGCCGCCTCTTTGGTGACTTCCGTGCCTTTGATGCCCATCGCGATACCCACGTCCGCCTGGCGCAGCGCCGGCGCGTCGTTCACGCCGTCACCGGTCATACCGACGATTTCGCCTTTATCCTGCAACGCTTTCACCAGGCGCAGCTTATGCTCCGGGCTGGTACGGGCGAAGATGTCATACTTCACCGCCGCTTCCGCCAGCTCGGCGTCGTCCATTTTCTCCAGCTGATAGCCGGTAACCGCCTGCTCGCTGTTGGTGATCCCCAGCATCTGGCCGATGCTCATCGCCGTCTGCGGGTGATCGCCGGTGATCATCTTCACGCGGATCCCCGCCTGCTGGCAGGCGTTAATCGCGTCAATCGCTTCCGGACGCGGCGGATCCATCATCCCGGCGATGCCGAGGAAGATCAGGCCGTGGCTCAGATCGTCGTGAGTCAATGCCTGCTCGCCGTTCGCTGGCTTGAACGCCGCGGCGACCATGCGCAGCCCCTGACGCGCATAGCGCTCCATCTCCGTTTCCCAGTACGCGCGGTCAAAGGCTTGCGCACCGTTGCGGGTCTGCTGCTGCTCACACAGGGCGAAAATCACGTCCGGCGCGCCGGTGATCAAAATCTGCTCCTCACCGCCAATCTGGTAGTGGGTGCTCATGTACTTGTACTGAGAGTCGAACGGGATCTTGTTAACCAGCGTGGTCACGACCGGCTCGAGGTGGGCTTTGGCCGCCAGCACCTTCAGCGCGCCCTCGGTCGGGCCGCCGGTAATGCCCCACAGGCCGCGCTCGTCCTGAATCAGCTGGCTGTCGTTACACAGGTCGATGGTGCGCAGGTACTGCTCCAGTACGGTGCCCGGCTGGATCTGCACCGGCTCATCGCTGCCTTCGAGATAGATGTTGCCCACCGGCTCGTAGCTGTTGCCGTCCACGCGGTAGCAGGTGTCGGCGGTGATGATGGCTTTCACCGTCATCTCGTTCATGGTCAGGGTGCCGGTTTTATCCGAGCAGACCACGGTCATCGCGCC